>JAAFID010000188.1 GCA_013297765.1 Cytophagales bacterium
TTTTTTAATGTAGGTTTTGCTGGGAAAGGAAATTCTACTTATTTATCTGTCCCAAATGATGCAATAGGTAGTTACAATTTAAGAGTTGTTTCTACTAATAGACCATTATATTACACTGGTGGTTCAGATACTTCCTATGCCGAAGGCGAAACAGAAATTTACAGTCTGAATATTGTAGATTGCAATGCCAGTATTTCGATTCCATCTAATTACCCAGGTTATTGTGCTGGTACATCTATTTTATTAAATGGTTCTGGGGCTGGACTAGGGGGACAGTATATCTGGAATGCTTCCGATGGGGGAAGCGGATCTTTTACCCCTGTAAATAAAACTGATTCTGTAGTCAAAGCTTTTCTAAAAGGTAGCCCTACGGTAAGCCTTACGGTAATCAATAAAGATAGTACTTGTAGAAACTTTATGGGAAGAAGTTTTAATGTAAATCCTCAACCTTACCCAGTACAAGTATTAAAACCCAATAGAACTTCCATTTTTTCTATTTGCAATGGCTCGCAGACTATCCTTACTGCACAGCCTTACGGTAAAGACCCCATACCATTGCAGTATCAATGGTATCAAGAAAAAAATGGTCTTTTAAAGGGGCATACTTTTGATACATTGAATGCAACACAAGCTGGGCGTTATTTTTTTAGAGCCAATTTGGAAGGATTTAATTGTGGCTACATTTATTCTGATACGGTAACTGTAAATGTATTGCCTTCGCCTGTAATTACCGTTACTGCTAATAACCTTTGTGCAGGGACTTCAAAACTTACGGCCACTACGCCTACCAATGCACTGTATGGTTTTTTATGGTATGCAGATAGAGGTAAAGGTTTTGTAATAGATGATAAATACCGAGGCCAAGAAAGTTATGTTCCTGACCAAGATGGGAAATATTACGTCACTGCGAATGATAAAAATTTCCAGTGTTTAGGCACTTCTTCTATTGTAAATATTGCCACTCCATTTCCTACTGTAATTAAAAAATTGGCACCAACTTGTTCTTTCAAGGCAGATACATTAATAATAGCTGAGCCAAAATACAATTCAAAACCGATTGCCTATGAATGGTATGATAACTTTAATGGGAACCTTATTGCAAAAGGGAATATCTACAGTCCAAATAAATCAGGGTCATACTATGCTAGAATATTTTATTCCGATGGATGCGTTTCAAATTTTGTAAATGCATTTATCACTATTAATAAATTTGTAAGCCCTAATCTATCTCCCAAAAATGTGGTACAGTGTACTTCTGCATCTGTAACTTTTTCAGTTCGTCAAGATTCTATTCAACAAGTGGAATGGTTTGCAGGAACAACTTCAGTAGGCAAAGGCAGCAATTACACTAGTCCCGTTGGTTTTAGCGGTAAAATATATGCTAAGGCATTGATATTTGGCAGCAATTGCCCAACAGTAGATTCTACCACAGTAACTATATTAAGCACAGCCCAAGACAACATCACCGCCAAGGGAATTTTTTGTGAAGGAAATGCCGTAACACTTTCCTCATCAATAGGTACAGGATTATCTTACGTTTGGAAAAAAGATGGTGCGGTGTTTACGCCTACTGCTATTAATCGAAATTCAATAAGCGTAACTACAGACGGCGTTTATACTGTTGATGTAAGTATTGATGCAAAGGCATGTAGTACCAGTTCTAATAAATTTGTTGCTAAATTTAATCCCACGCCTATATTGGAGCCTATTTCTGGAAATCAAATTTTGTGCGATGGAGCTAGCACGACACTAACTGCAGGCACTAAAACTCCAATCCCTATTTATCAGTGGTTTGACAAAAGGGTAGTAGTAGGTAAATCTACTTCCCTAATAGTAGCAGACTCTGGGCGGTATCAAGTGCAAGTGGAAGAAAAATCTACAGGATGCTTTTCTGCAATAAGTAAAGAGTTTGTGGTATCCAAAATAAAATTACAATCCCCTGTAATTGCTGCACAAGGAAGCTGTTTAGGGCAAAATAATGGGTTTAAGGTATTGCCCACTTTTACCAACCAACCTCAAGTAACTTGGTTCAAGAATAACGTAGCGGTATCATCTGATATTAAATTTATTCCTACACAGTCAGATATATATAGCTTTTCCTATATTAGCCAAGGGTGTACCTCTGCCGTATCTAACAAAGTATTTATTGCCCCAATACTACAATTTAAAGTTACTCCTCAAGATACGACTGTATGTGTTGGTAGTAATAGTTTTAGCATTGCAACTACTTCAAATGCTGCCAATTTAAGTTATCAGTGGTCGCCTGCCAACAGCAATATTCCCACCTATAAAGTTAATCCTACACAAACTGGCTCAAGCATTATTGTGGTGAATGCTACTGACCCTGCCACAGGTTGTACTGCCTATGCAGCTTGCACCCTAAGGGTAGTTGCCAATAATCTAAAAATCAATATCAGTAACCGCAATGTAATATGCTATGGTGGGTTAGGATTGTCACGCATCGTGGTTAATAATCCTATACAAGGCAACTACACTTATATATGGAACGACAATATAGTATCCAATAAAGACAGTTTAGCACTAAAAGCAGGTGCTTACAAAATAAGAGTACTAGCACCTGATGGGTGCGTGAAAGACTCTACCTCTAACATATTAGATGCAAAGAAATCAGCATTAGCGATTGTTCCCAAAGTCAAAAGTCCCACGTGTAAAGGGGCGACAAATGGCATAATAGAGGTGGTCATTAATAATTTCGCAAGTACTCCTAGAGTAAAATGGAACATTGCCAATAAAGTTGATTCCTTAAAAATATCAGGATTAAGTGCAGGAACCTATATTATAGATGTAAGGGACGATAGTGGCTGTGCCGCTCTGCCTATTTCGCTTGTAGATACCTCAAGACTAGTGGCAGGAAGCATCACTTCAAATTCAAACTCAATTATACTAGGGACTAAGGCTGATACCATCAAAGGAGCATTGCTACCAAGTGGTGGATATACCCCTATAAGCATTAGTTGGCAAAAGTCTGAAGGCTGTACCACACTATGGACTAATATTGCGGCAGAAACTAAACCCTCACTTGCCCCAGGATTATTGCAAAAAACAACCTGTTTCAGGCGAGTGGCTCAAAATAGTTGCAATGAAGTGGTATTCTCAAATACTGCTACCATCACAGTAAACAATCCTGCTGCAAAAGATTCTGCAATTCTATCTGGAGGTGGCGAGCTAGGGGCTACTATCAAATTATTATTAAGTACAAATGCCCCATGGACAGTAATATTGAAGCGTGTGGATGGGCAAGTGCAAAGTTTTGATACGCTCCCATTAATATCGCAGACCACATATTTTTATACGCCCAAAAGATTGGGTACCTATACAGTTTATAAAGTCAATGGAATTGAAGGCAGAGGTTCGGGTTCAGCCATTATTTCGCCAAAAGTTATCATTGACAATACCGTTACCACAGCATTCATGAGTGGCGGTGGTGTATTGGGCGATTCTATTACAGTGAAATTTGTGGGTCGCAAGAAATTCCCACTGCAATACATCTATGTTCGTAAAGAGAATCAAATAATTATTAGCACTGATACCATCAGCGATATTGTAGATAGCATTTACACCTTTATGCCCTACGATGTGGGCAGATACGAAGGTAAATCAGTAATAGATGCCGATGGTAAAGTAGGCGTAACAGCAGGAAGTGCGGAAATAGTTAAAGATTCACTCGCAAAATTGCCTACCGCAGATATTGCAGGTGGTGGTATTTTAGGTTCAAAAATTATCATTACCATTAATGCCAACGGTACTGTAGCCCCTTGGCGAGTGCTAATAGGTATAGAATATGATTCGGCTGGTGTAAAATACAATATTGCAGAAGAATATCCTGATGTTTATAAATCGCCTTTCTCATTTCTAAGCAAACGAGCAGGTACTTACCGAATAAAATCAGTAAATGACAATACTGAAGGAAATGGAGTTGCTTTTGTATATGTAGAGGACAGAGACAGCAGCGAAGTATTTGTATGGAATGCCGTTTCGCCCAATAATGACGATAAAAATGAAGTGTTTGAAATAGACATTCCTAAAAGACTAGCAGATAAGAATGCAGAAATTGTTATTTTTGACCGTGAAGGAACAATACTTGCAAATCTAGATGTGAAAATAGGAGACAACCTAAAGACCAATGCTGCGGGCGATATGTTTGTATATACTTGGAATTGCAAAAATGCTGCAGGCGAATTGCTAAATCCTGGTTCGTATTTCTTTAGTTTTAAAGTACCAGGTTTTGAGAAAGACAAAAGAATAAACAAAGCAGGTTTTATAGAAATAAGAAGATAATCGTTATACCATTTATTTATAGTTTTTAAAAATGAAAAAATTACTCATTACCATTTTTGCATTTGCAAGCCTATCGTTGCAGGCCCAACAATTTCCTGTGATAGGGCAGTACATGTTCAATAAACTGTTTATCAATCCGGCTTATGCAGGCACTAATGAATCGTTCAATGCCAATTTTCTAGTGCGTAAACAATGGTTATCGGGCAGTACGGGGCAGTTTGCTGGTGCACCTACTACTACAGTGCTAAACCTTGATGCACCTATCCAAAATCAAAGAGCAGGCCTAGGTGGTACTATTTACTACGACCAATTGGGCGTAATGAGCGAAACATTTGTAGCCTTGAACTATTCTTATCGCTTGCCCCTAACCTCAGAGGTAACAATGGCTATGGGCTTGAGAGGCGGCGTTGGTTATGTGAGGGCTAATTACGACAATGCTGGCTTACATATCCAAGATATAACGGACAATCAATTTGAAACACAAGGAAAAAATAACCAACAATTTTCGCCAAAAATAGGAGCGGGGCTATACCTTTACCACCCCAAGTATTATGTAGGCTTCTCAGTTCCCGATTTGATAGTGTACGATAAATATAGTATTTACAAATACAGAGACTCTCTATCGGGTACAGAAAAATTGACTAGAAACTTGATTCTTACGGCAGGTGCAAATTGGGCAATATCAAATGTTGCCAACTTGCAGCCCAATCTTTTGGTGAAATATTACAAAACACAACCACTATTTGTAGATATCAATTGCAATGTATTGCTTCATGAAAAAATTCTCTTTGGAGCATCGGTTCGACCTTTTAATAATTCATTTGTAATCCAAAGCCAATTGAAAGTATCTGGTAAAATAAAACTAGGCTTTGCTAGTGAGCAAAAATACAGGAGTGCATTGCCTGGCTCGCTGGGAACGTATGAAGTACTGGTAACTTATGGCATAGAATAAAAAATCTCTTAACTAATTTGGGAGAATAAAATAATTAAACTACTTTTGCAATCCATACAAAAAAACGAATATGATTATCATCAATATCAAAGAGAACGAATCTATAGACAAAGCCCTTAAAAGATTCAAAAAGAAATTTGAAAAAACAGGTGTTTTGAAAGAATTAAGAAGAAGAACCTATTTTGAAAAACCATCTATTTCTCATAGACAAGGCGTAATCAAAGCAGCTTACAAACAAAAATTACAAGAAACAGAAGGTATTATCCTTTAGTTTTTTAATATATATTTTAAAGCACAGCAGTTATTCTAAATGACTGCTGTGCTTTTTTGTGTTTTGGTTTTATTGTTTGAAGATGATAGATTGAATTTATATCTCCTCTCCATTGCCTTTTTCACGCATCACAGAAGTTATTTCATCTAGTCGTTTTACTTTGTAATCAAAGTCGCCTTTTAGTCGTTCTCGCAAATGTCTAAGGTTGTCTAGCACTTTGTCTATACTATCAGGCAGAGCTTCTTCCAGCAGTTCACGTACACGCTTGGCAAATGTGGGCGACTTGCCATTGGTAGATATAGCAATTTTTAGTTCACCTTTCTTTACTACTGAACCTAAATAAAAGTCACAACTTTCAGGCGTATCGGCAACGTTGATGAGTATTTTTTTTACTTTGGCATCGGTGCGAACTTGTTGGTTTAGTTCGGCAATACAAGTTGCAGCCACCACCAAA
>JAAFID010000189.1 GCA_013297765.1 Cytophagales bacterium
CTACGCAAGAAAAGAAAGATATTAAAAAAGGGTTAGCTGATATTGATAATGGAAGAGTAACAACAAATGAAGAGGTGTTTTTACAGGCAAAGCAATGGTTGAAAAAATAGAATGGTCAAGAACAGCAACTATTCGCTTTAAAGAAATAACGGAGGACTTAACTTTTTACAAACAAATGAGAAAACGCAATATTGAAAAACAAGAGTTTAATACAAGTAGCAATATAGTATTGATATTTACTTTTATCATAGGAGTTATATTGGTATTAATTAACACTTCACAAATCCCGCCTGGTTACGAAATGGGAGCCATTGCTTTTGCTTTTGAATCTTATATTTCTGGCTTGTTGATTTTTTTTGCTGCTGTGCTTATCGTAAATCTTTCTAAAAAAGTTATCAAAGGACAACAAATATTCATATTTCAAATAATGGTTTGCTCAATAGCTTTGTTTTTAATTTATTATATCACAATGCAAATATGCATTGAATAAGCTTTGAAAATGTAAAATATCAAATAGCTACGAATGAATGCTAAATTTATTATAATAACTAATGGACTTGGGAAGGCAAAATAGAAAACTTCAAATTTTAAATTAAAAAATTCCCCTTACAATTCTATACTTCCTTATATCGCAAATTTGTAGAAAACTTCCCTTTTATAATCCTTAAACCATTCGCCTTCGAGTGCCACACCCAGAACAAATATTAAAGCAGTACTGGGGCTACGATACCTTTCGTAGTTTGCAAAAAGAAATAATAGAGGCAGTACTTTTGGGTCATGATACCTTAGCCATCATGCCTACAGGCGGCGGTAAGTCTATTTGTTTTCAAGTTCCTACGCTCATACAAGATGGTTTGTGCATTGTCATCACGCCACTAATTGCATTGATGAAGGACCAAGTAGAACAACTCAAAAAACGAGATATTGGTGCAGTTGCTATTTTTTCAGGCATGAGCACTAGAGAGATTGACATAGACCTAGACCGCTGTGCCTATGACCCTAGTATCAAATTTTTGTATGTTTCACCCGAGCGGCTAGAGACAGAACTGTTCCTTGCCCGATTGCCCAAAATCAAGGTGAACCTGATAGCTGTAGATGAGGCACACTGCATCTCGCAATGGGGTCACGATTTTAGGCCAGCTTATTTGCAAATTGCAAAGCTGCGAGAATTGTTGCCTAAGACACCCATCATAGCCCTGACAGCATCCGCTACAGACCGAGTGTGTAAAGAGATTTGCGAAATATTGCAATTCAAAAATGAAAAAATATTTAAGAAAAGTTTTTTCCGAAGCAACCTCTCTTACAGCTGTGTTGCTGAAGAACAAAAGGAAAAAAGACTGCTAAAAATATTGACCAATGTATCGGGCAGTGCCATCGTATATGTACGCAGTCGCCTTCGCACCAAAAAAATTGCTGAATTTTTAAGTCGAAATAAAATCAATGCTACCTACTACCATGCTGGGTTAAGCCATGAAGTACGTGGCAGTACCCAAACCAATTGGATCAACAATAAAACTAGGGTAATCGTAGCGACCAACGCCTTTGGTATGGGAATAGATAAGCCCGATGTGCGGCTAGTCGTGCATTTTGACATGCCCAGTACACCAGAGGCATACTATCAAGAGGCGGGTAGGGCAGGGCGAGACGAAAAAAAAGCGTATGCGGTATTGCTTTACGCACCTCATGAAGCGGAAGATTTATTGTTTCTGGTTCAAGAGCAATACCCCACGGCAGCGGCCATTGCTAGGGTGTATCAGGCAATTTGCAATTATTTAAAAATAGCCGTAGGCAGCAGCAGACATGCCAGTTATGATTTTGATTTAGAAAGTTTTTGTCATGTTTATGAGTTGAAACAAAGAGAAACTTTTGTGGTGATAAAAATATTGGAACGAGAAAATTTGCTACAATTGAATAGTGATTTTTTCGCCCCATCAAAAATATTGATTGCCCTCCAATCTACAGATTTATACGAGTATCAAGTGATGCACCCCTTGCACGACGGGGTAATTAAGACCTTGTTGAGAATGTATGGAGGTGAAATGTTCTCAACCTATGTAGCTATTTCTGAAAATATGGTTGCAAGAAACATGCACATCGACACTAAAGAATTGGTAGGGCATTTGCAGAATTTGGCAAAAAATGGAGTGCTATATTACGAAGCACAAAAAACATCGCCACAGCTCACCTTCCTTACGCCTAGGCTAGATGCAGCAAAATTGCCCATCAATAAGCAACGTATAGAGGGCTTGAAAAATCAGGAGTTAAAGCGAATAAATGCCATAATAGATTACGTGCAAACTACTGATAAATGTAGGTCTCAAGCAATCTGTAATTATTTTGAAAAAACTATAGAGAGTGAAATTGCCTGTGGAATATGCGACAATTGTATTCAGGCTAATAAGCATAAGCAAGAAGATTGGCAGCAGCAGAATAGAACCAAACTTTTGGATATTATTGCAAATAATAATTTTACTACAGAACAAATTTTAGATAGGTTCTCTACTAATACAGAACCTTTAGTAATAGCATCTCTTCGAATGTTAAACGATAATAATTTGATAAAAAGAAATGAACAGTTAATTTGGAAACTGAATACCTAAATATTAAAAAAAAGAAACAATGATTATGAAAAAGACCATGAAAACTGCAATATTTATAGGCCTTTTAGCTAGTTGCACATTTTATCAATCTCTCTTTGCACAAGATTTAAAAGTTTCTGATTCTGATAAAATAGCCAAAGACATGAAAGGTGCCGACGCTAAATTTGACACTACCAAACTATGGACAATTGGCTCATTGCTGAATGTCAATTTTTCACAAGTTTACCTAAACAACTGGTTGGCTGGAGGTCAAAATGCAATGACACTAACCACCATTTCTAATACATTTGCCAATTATAAAAAAGGAAATGTAATATGGAAAAATTCACTAGAATTGGGTTATGGCATTACCAAATTAAAAGACATTCGTGCACGTAAAAGTGACGACCGCATTATTTTAATTTCAAATTACAGCATTGGTAAATCTGCAAAGTTGAAGTATTCGGCATTGGTAGATTTTCGTACCCAGTTTGCTTCTGGATATGCCTACACTATGGACAAAGCAACTAATAAGGAAGTAGAAACCTACATTTCTAATTTTCTCGCACCAGGTTATTTAGTAGGTGGTTTGGGTATAGACTATATTCCCAACAAATATTTGACTTTTTTCATTTCGCCATTTACTTACAAAGGTACTGTAGTTGCCGATGATTACCTGTCAAGCATAGGTGCATTTGGAGTAAAGAAAGGAAGCAGAATGCGGTCAGAACTTGGAGCTTTTATGTCTGCCAAATTCAATATGGACGTAATGAAAAATATCAATTTAAAATCTAACCTTAATTTGTTTTCTAATTACAGTCACGCAAGTAAAGTCGATGTAATGTGGGAAAATTTGCTGAGTATGAAAGTAAATAAATGGATTGTGGTTACTTTCTCTAATCAATTATTTTATGATGATGATGTGCGTATATTGTCGCCAAATGAATCATCGGTTGCAGTAGCTGGTGAAGATGCACCAGGTAGCCCTAAAGTGCAATACAAACAAGTGTTAAACGTAGGTCTTAGCTTTGTTTTAAGATAGAAATTACCTACTGATTTTAAGCCTTTGCTTATCTTTAGGCAAGGGTTTTTTTTATGTTTTAGAATTTTGTTTATGCAGCAAAAAATTTATCCATTATCATTATTCAATTAAATCATTGTCAATAAATTGATTATTGCAAATAGAAACAACCTATACTACTTATACACCAATAGTTTCTTTTATTGTAAAAAATAAAGAAATTGCACCCTCGTTTTTTTACACATCCTTTTTATGGAAAACAAAAAGATTTTTATCATTGATTTTGATAGCACATTCACCAAAGTAGAAGCCCTAGACGAATTGGGGGAAATATCACTCAAAGACCATCCTGAAAAAGCCCAGCGGTTGCAAGCCATTGTTGACCTTACCAATAGTGGCATGGAAGGCAAAAGTTCTTTTGCAGAAAACTTGACCAAACGTATTGACTTATTAAAAGCAAACAAAAGTCATTTGCCGCTTTTAGTTGAAAAATTAAAAACGAAAGTATCTGATTCTTTTATTCGCAACCGTGATTTTTTAGAAAATTATGCGGATAGTATTATGATTATTTCTAGCGGTTTCAAAGAGTTTATTACCCCAGTGGTTACTGCCTTTGGCATCAAAGAAGAAAATATTTTTGCCAACACATTTATTTACGATGCCGAGGGAAACATTATAGGATGTGACAAAGCAAACCCACTAAGCCAAGACAAAGGCAAAATTCACCAGGTAAAAAACATGAATTTGACTGGGGAAATATTTGTTATAGGCGACGGCTATACCGATTACGAAATAAAAGAAGCAGGTCTTGCAGATAAATTTTATGCTTTCACTGAAAATGTCGCTCGCCCTGCTGTACTTGCCAAGGCAGAGTTTGTTGCCCCTAGTTTAGACGAGATTCTATATCAAAATAATTTACCTAGAGCTACTTCTTATCCAAAAAGTAGAATCAATGTTTTGTTACTAGAAAATGTACATACCGAAGGCCACCGTATATTTAAAACAGAAGGCTATACAGTTGAAATCTTTTCTGGTGGACTAGACGAAGATGAACTGTGCGAGAAAATTAAAAACGTATCTATTCTAGGTATTCGTTCTAAAACTCAAGTAACCAAAAAGGTTTTGGAACATGCGAATAAATTGCTTGCCGTAGGTGCATTTTGTATTGGTACCAATCAAATAGATTTGAAAGAATGCCTACGTCGTGGCGTAGCAGTTTTCAATGCACCCTACAGCAATACCCGCAGTGTGGTTGAGCTAGCAATTGGCGAAATTATTATGCTCATGCGTGGAACTATTGCAAAAAGCAACCAAATGCATGCAGGAATATGGGACAAGTCTGCCAAAAACAGCAATGAAATTCGTGGTAAAAAACTAGGTATTGTTGGTTATGGAAACATTGGCTCGCAGTTATCAGTGCTGGCTGAGGCTATGGGTATGGAGGTTTACTATTACGATGTAGTAGAAAAATTGCAACTGGGCAATGCCAAGAAATGCCAAACGTTAAATGAACTACTTGCCCTGGCCGATGTGGTTTCGTTGCACATAGATGGTAGAGGGTCAAATAAAAATATATTTGGCAAAGCTCAATTTGAAGCTATGAAACCCAATGCTATTTTTCTAAACCTAGCCCGTGGGCCAGTAATAGATATAGAACCGTTAATTGCAAATGTTAAAAATGGCAGAATAAGAGGAGTAGGAATAGATGTATTTCCTTATGAGCCTAAAAACAACGATGAAGGTTTTGTAAACGAATTGTGCAACCTGCCAAACGTAATATTGACGCCACATATAGGCGGAAGTACGGAAGAAGCTCAGTTCAACATAGCTCAATTTGTACCAAACCGCATCATGGAATATGTGAATACAGGCAATACATTTCAAAGTGTTAATTTTCCTAATATTCAGTTGCCAGAATTGCACAATGCACACCGCCTCATACACTTGCACGACAACGTGCCAGGAATATTGGCACAAATCAACAATATATTTGCCAAGCACAACATCAATATTTTAGGACAATACCTCAAAACCAATGAAACCGTGGGCTATGTGATTACCGATATAGAAAAAGGCTATGGTGAAAAATTGCTAGACGACATGAAAGCTATAGCCAATACCATCAAATTTAGAATGCTTTATTAGTACTTGATTTGCTCATTATTTCTCATAAAAAAACATAGCATTGAAC
>JAAFID010000019.1 GCA_013297765.1 Cytophagales bacterium
GCTTTTAAATTCTCCAAAGCTAGCTTTTCGATTTATAGCTTTTAAGAGACAAGCTTTACAGCTTGAAATTTTGATTGCTATACTCCCCCAATCTCTTTTACCCTTTTCGTACAATTTCATCCAACGATTGGCTTTGCGAAGTGTTTCGCAAATATCCAATATAATTGCGTTGGTTGTTATTTTATTTATTACTTATACATCATTAAGTTAAGTACATAAGTACAGTATTTAATTTATATATCCAATTTATCCAACGGACTTTTTATTTGATCAAATCCTTTGGTGGTAATATGGGTGTATATTTCGGTAGTTTTGCTCGATTCGTGGCCTAGCAAACTTTGAATATATCTCAAATCTGTACCGTTTTCTAGCAAATGGGTGCAAAACTATGACGCAACTATGTATACTTATTTTCTTCTTTATCCGAGCCTTCGTTGCCGATTGGTGCAATACTATTTGCAATCTACTAGCTATGAACACATAGCGTTTCGCTTCTTTATATTAGCATCAATTTGTTTCTCAAACATCGTAAAATACGAGTGGTTTGCGAAACAAATATCATATTAAAATGGTGCTGAATCATCGGTATTACCCTTGCCCAAATCGTTGATTTTGCTGCCTAGGGTATGGCCTGTGTTAAAGGTATTCCCGTAGGGGTTATCGCTAGAAAAGCTGCCTTCGCCAGAGAAACTACGGTCCAAATCTGCAAATTTGGTGTATTTGCCTATAAATTTAAGTTGCACGGTATCTAGGCTACCATTTCTGTGTTTCGCAATAATTACTTCTCCTACTCCTTTCAATGGATTGCCCATTTCGTCTTGCTCTATTTTATAGTATTCAGGGCGATAAAGGAATATTACCATATCGGCATCTTGCTCTATAGCACCAGATTCTCTAAGGTCAGATAGCTGCGGACGTTTGTCGCCACCACGGGTCTCCACACTTCTACTCAACTGTGAAAGTGCAATTACTGGTACTTGTAGTTCTTTTGCCAAGTTTTTCAACGCCCTTGAAATAGAAGCAATTTCCTGCTCTCTATTACCCATTGCTCCTTTGCTATTGCCCTCGCCCGACATTAGTTGCAGGTAATCTATGATAATCATTTGAATATCGTTTTTGGCTTTTAGTCGGCGACATTTTGTACGCAATTCTCTAATAGATAGGGCAGGGGTGTCGTCAATAAATATAGGAGCATTGGTCAGTTTGCTTATTTTATGGTGCAACTGAGCCCACTCGTATTCTTCCAAATTACCTTTTTTAATCTTCTCACTGTCAAGCTCTGCCTCTGCCGATAGCAATCTGTTTACCAATTGTATGGACGACATTTCCAAAGAAAAAATAGCCACTGGTTTTTTAAAATCTACCGCAGCATTGCGCATGGCTGAAACCACAAAGGCAGTTTTACCCATACCAGGGCGTGCAGCCAAAATAATCAAGTCATTTTTTTGCCAGCCCGAGGTAAGTCTATCCAAATCGGTAAAGCCTGTAGGTACACCAGTTAGGCTATTGTCATGGTCTTTTTTCGATTGCAATTCTTTCAATGCCTGCCCCATCAACGAGCGCATATCGGCATAGTTTTTCCGAATGTTGGATTCTGAAACTTGATACAGCGATTGCTCTGTTTTATTCAGCAAATCAAATACATCGGTGGTATCTTCGTAGGCATCTTTATGAATTTCAGTTGCTATAGAAATTAAATCTCTTTTAATGGCTTGCTCTGCCACCACCCTAGCATGGTACTCAATATTGGCCGCCGAGGTAACGCGTGCAGTAAGGCTGGTGATATAATAGGCTCCGCCCGCAAATTCCAAATTTCCATTGATTCGTAAATGGTTGGTAACGGTGAGAATATCTACAGGTTCAGAGCGGTCAAATAGTTCAACAACTGCTTTAAAAATATGCTGATTGGATTCTTTGTAAAAACTTTCTGGCTTCAGTATGTCTATCACCATGGTGAGGGCATCTTTTTCCAGCATCAATGCACCCAGTACAGCTTCTTCCAAATCAATGGCTTGAGGGGGCAGCTTGCTTACACCACTCATTAATGTATTACTTTGCGGTCTTGGCTTTAATAAATTTTTGCGTTCTGTTTTTTTTTCTGCGTCCATTTTACAAAAATACTTGCTCGAGGCCAGTTTCAGTCATACAGAGGCCAAATTCTTTGTACACACAAAAAATGGGTTTCCCACATTCGATAAACATTTCCCAACATCGGTAAAATAGGTTTGCTACAAAGCCAAATTATTCTATTTTTGTTTTATTAAATAAAAAAGTTAGATGCCTAATATTGACAAAGTACATTTTATAGCCATAGGCGGTAGTGCTATGCACAACCTAGCACTTGCCCTACACCACAAAGGATACATCGTTTCAGGATCTGACGATGAGATATTTGAACCATCACGCACACGATTAGCAAAAGAGGGCATATTGCCAAAGGAACTTGGATGGTATCCCGAAAAAATAGATACAAGCATTGATGCAGTAATCTTGGGCATGCACGCACGTATAGACAATCCCGAGCTATTGAAGGCACAGCAGTTGGGCTTAAAAATATATTCCTATCCTGAATATATTTATTCTCAAAGTGTAGATAAACAACGTATTGTAATAGCTGGTAGTCATGGTAAAACCACTATTACGTCTATGATACTGCATGTATTGAAATTTCACAATAAAAAATGTGATTATTTGGTAGGTGCACAGCTAGAAGGGTTTGACACCATGGTAAAACTATCAGACGATGCCCCAATTATCATCATTGAAGGCGACGAATATTTAAGTTCTCCTACAGACCGTACACCTAAATTTCTTCATTATCATCATCATATAGGTTTGGTAAGCGGTATTTCTTGGGACCATATCAACGTGTTTCCTACCTTTGATGAATATGTAAGGCAGTTCGATGCCTTTGCCGATGCTACACCCAAAGGTGGAATTTTGATTTATTCAGAGAAAGATGCTGCTGCCTCTGTAATATGTGGGAAGGAAAGAGAAGACGTACAACGCATAGAATACGAAGCCCATAAGAATGAAATAAAAGACGGCATTACCTATTTAATCAATGGAAATGAGAAATATGCCCTAGAAATATTTGGCAAGCACAATATGAAAAATATAAGTGGTGCTAAAAAAGTATTGGAGAAATTAGGCATTAACGATAGTAAATTTTATGAAGCCATCCAATCTTTTAAAGGAGCCGCTAACCGATTGGAAGTACTGCAAAAGAACCATAGTACCACCGTGTATAAAGATTTTGCCCATGCACCATCAAAATTGAAAGCCACCACCAATGCAGTAAAAAAACAGTTTTCGGATAGAGAGCTTACCGCTGTGCTAGAGTTACATACCTTTAGTAGCCTCAATAAACAATTTCTATCAGAATATAAAGATACCTTCAAAGCTGCCGATGAGCCCATTGTGTATTTTAACCCTCATACCGTAGCCCATAAAAAATTAGAAATGATAACGGCCGAAGAGGTAAAAAAAGCATTCAACAACGACCGCTTAAAAGTATATACCAATAGCACAGAACTACAACATGATTTGCTAGCCAAAACGTGGGCAAAAAGAAACCTATTGCTGATGAGTTCGGGCAATTTTGATGGGCTCAATTTGAAAGAATTAGCCACCAACATTACACAATAATCATTTCATTTATCAATCCTTATATTTTGAATATTTCAACCTTTAAACTTAACCTTAAAAAACCCCTAGCTTTCTTTGACCTTGAAACCACGGGAGTAAATATTACTACAGATAGAATCGTAGAAATATGCGTAGTAAAGCTAATGCCCGATGGCGAGAAAATAGTAAAAACTCACCGCATTAACCCCACCATACCTATCCCTATAGAATCTAGTTTAATACATGGCATATACGACGAAGATGTAAAAGACAAGCCAACTTTTTCACAATTGGCACAAGGTCTCAATCAATTTTTGGTAGGTTGCGATTTGGGTGGGTTCAACATTATACGTTTCGATGTGCCAGTGTTGGTAGAAGAATTTTTGAGAATCAATATTGATTTTGATATTTCCAATAGAAAATTGATAGACGCCCAACGGATCTTTCACATGATGGAACCAAGGAATCTATCTGCTGCGTACAAATTCTATTGCGACAAAAAACTGGAAGGAGCACATGGTGCCGAGGCCGACACCTTAGCCACGTGCGACGTTTTCATAGCTCAAATACAAAGATACGAAGGCAAAGTATTGACCGATGACAATGGCGTAGAAACCACACCTATCGTAAATGATATGGCAGCCATACATGAACTTACCGCATTCCAATTTGCCGACCTAGCTGGTCGCATAGGCTTTAACGACAAAGGCGAAGAAATTTTCAATTTTGGAAAATATAAAAACATGACTGTAAAAGACGTTTTCGCCAAAGACCCATCGTACTACGATTGGATGATGAAAGGTGATTTTGCACTCAACACCAAAAAGAAAATCACAGAAATAAAACTAAGAAATTTCAACCTCAAATAACCCCCAAATATCACTAAAAATGGCTGGTATATTTACCCTCACCCTCAATCCCGCAGTTGACAAAAGTACTACCGTAGAGCGTGTAATGGCAGAAAATAAAATGCGTTGCATAGCACCTAAGTTTGAACCAGGCGGCGGCGGTATTAACGTAAGCAGGGCCATAAAAAAACTTGGGGGCAACGCCACAGCCCTTTATGCAAAAGGAGGTCCTACTGGAAACCAGCTTAATGCCTTGCTAGACAAAGAGAACATTCATCAAATACCAATAGAAACAGAAAGCTGGACTAGGGAAAATTTTATAGTAGTAGAAACCAGTTCTAATAGACAATTTAGGTTCGGGATGCCAGGGCAGCTAATTACTATGGCAGAGGCCAATGCAATGCTGGACGAGCTAAAAGCAGACAAAAATAAATACGAATACCTAGTAGTTAGCGGCAGCACACCATCCAGTATCAGCAGTAGTTTTTATTATGAAATATCTTCCATTGCAAAATCAAAAAAAGCCAAACTCATTCTCGATACCTCTGGCGAACCACTCAAAGAAGCATTGAAGGTGGGTATTTATTTGCTGAAACCCAATTTGGCTGAATTGGGCGAATTGCTAGGCGCAACAGATGATGACCTAGACACTATTGAAGAGCAAGAGCAAGCCGCCAAAAGAGTGATAGCAGAGTATAAAATAGAAGTACTTACCGTTTCCCTTGGAGCATTTGGTGCTATGGCGGCCACGGCCAATAACGTAACGCACATACCAGCCCCATCGGTAAAAAAACAAAGTACAGTAGGTGCTGGCGACAGCATGGTAGGAGGGATGGTACTGAGCCTTTCTAGGGGAGAATCGGTATTGAACGCTGTTAGATATGGAGTTGCAGCAGGCACCGCAGCTACTATGAATACTGGTACCGAACTATGTAAAAAAACAGATGTAGAACGTCTGTACAAATGGATTTTAGAGAAAAGCTAGATCACTTACCAACCCCATTCTTATCTATACAGCACACCAAGCTCGGTTATTTTTAATTGGTACAAGATGTTGATTATATCTCCTCTTAAATTTTATAGTCAAACAATTGCTTCATAAAATTGTTCAATACATCAATCGTATATAAAACAATTTAAAATGCTACATACCCTCAAAACAACTCAATTTTTAAAAAGTGATTTGCCTACAGTTTGGCAATTTATGAGTTCGCCCCATAATCTAGCACGCATCACCCCTAAGTATATGGGCTTTGATATAATCTCTGATCCTAATGATACCAAGACAATGTATGCAGGGCAAATTATAGAATATTATGTTTCGCCAGTATTGGGTTTAAAAATGCACTGGGTTACAGAAATAACTCATGTAGTAGAAAATCAATACTTTGTAGATGAACAAAGATTTGGGCCATACCAACTATGGCACCACAAACATTTTTTAAAAGAAGTAGCTGGAGGGGTGGAAATGACAGATATACTTCACTATAAAGCTCCATTTGGCATCATAGGTAAAATAGCCAATGCACTATTTATCAAAAATAAAATAAACGAAATTTTTCAATATAGATTTCAAAAATTAGAATCAATCTTCAACCATGGCAAATAAAGTAGAAAATTATTGCCATTACAGCGATTTGCCATCGCCAAATGCTTATATCCCAAACAAGTATCCACCAACTGTAATCAGCAATGCAGATATTGACCGCATTATTGGCATGGCGTGGGAAGATAGAACACCGTTTGAAGCCATAGAAGTTCAATTTGGATTGAAAGAATCGGCTGTAAAACAACTGATGAAAAATCGCTTAAAATTCAGCAGTTATAAATTATGGCGTACACGTGTGGAAAAATGTTTCACAAAGCATTTAAGCAAAAGAGCAGCTAATATAGACAGGTTTAAAAGTAAGTTGCAACGAAATATTTCAAACAATAAAATATCAAAAAGAAGATGACGCATATCAAAACTTTTATATTTGCTGGGGCATCAAGTGCTATTGCCAAAGAAACAGCTAAATTGTTGCAAAATAAAGGCCATAAAGTAGTTGGCATAAGTACCAAACCAAAAGATGATACTTTCGACAATTGGTATCAAATAGACCAATATGATTTTGGCAAATTTCCAGATATTGCTGATGCTATAGATGGTTTGGTGTATTTCCCTGGAACTATTAATCTGAAACCATTTGCTAGATTAACTGCGGCAGAATTTACGACCGATTGGCAAGTGAATAGCCTTGGTGCTGTTGCTTTTGTACAATCGTATTTGAATAATTTAAAAAAAGCAGAAGAGCATGCTTCCATTGTATTTATTAGTTCTGTAGCGGTACAAACGGGGCTTACTTTTCACTCATCTATTGCTATGGCAAAAGGTGCATTAGAAGGGCTTACAAAAGCATTGGCAGCAGAATTTGCCCCCGCCATTAGGGTCAATGCAGTAGCTCCTTCATTGGTAAATACACCTTTGGGAAACAAATTTTTAAATACACCAGAAAAAGTAGAGCAAATGCAAAAAAGAAATCCATTAAGAAAAGTAGGAGAACCCAAAGACATAGCTCAGGCAATCACCTATCTTTTGCTTGAAGAATCGGCATGGGTAACAGGGCAGATTTTGGCTGTAGATGGAGGAATGAATGTTATTAAAAATTAATTAAAAAATATTGAACATAAAGAATTATGAAAGGCGTGAAAAAACAAGACCTTCCCTATAAAATATGTGCGGAATGTGGGTTTCCTTTTGTATGGCGTAAGAAATGGGAAAAGAATTGGGCAGAAGTAAAATACTGTAGCGACAAATGTAGAGGTCGCAAATAAAAAGCTGCTATAATATTTTTAATACCTCACAGGCTTTTTCTGCCGCAGCTTGTTCTGCTTTCTTTTTACTAAATCCATTGCCAGTACTTATAGCAACATCGTCTATTTCCACCTGTGATACAAAATGCTTGATATGATTATGTCCATTTTCATTGATAATCACAAATTTTACCTGCTTATTTTCCCTCTGAGCATATTCTATAAGCACACTTTTAAAATTTTTGTGATTGTTTACAATGTCTTCTAAATCAAAATTGGGAAGCAATGTATTGAGAATAAAAAATCTACACTTTTCAAATCCTCTATCCAAATAAATAGCACCCACCAATGCCTCTAAAGCGTCGCCATATAAAGATTTGTGGTTACCCCTGCCTTGCTTAGAACCTGAAAATTCTACTATTTTATTTAATCCTATTATTTTACCTAGCTCATTTAAGCTTTCTCTATTCACTATTCGAGAGCGTATTTCGGTGAGAAAACCTTCATCTTTGAAAGGAAATTTTTTAAATAAAAAATCTGCCACGATGGCTCCCAAAATGGCATCACCTAGATATTCTAGTCTTTCATTAGAATATTTTACACCTTCTTCATTTTCTTTTGCAATGGAAGTATGACTTATAGCAAGCCTGTACAGTTGTAAATTGATAGGCCTAATATTGGCGATATTGCAAATAGAATGAAATAAATAGGCATCTTGTGCAGATGCCTTATAAAAAAATCGTAGCGTTTTTCTAAATAAATATGGCACTACTAGCCCTCAAATTTTTTGAAAATAATAGAACAATTGTGCCCCCCAAAGCCAAAAGTATTGCTTAATGCATAATTGATTACTCTTTTTTCAGGTTTGTGAAAGGTAAGTTTTAGTCTATTGTCAATTTCCTCATCATCGGTAAAGTGGTTGATGGTGGGTGGAACAATTTGGTTTACAATGGCAAGAATGGAGGCAATAGCCTCTATAGCTCCCGCTGCACCTAACAAATGCCCCGTCATAGATTTTGTAGAACTAATATTGAGATTGAAAGCATGATCGCCAAATATATTGATGATTGCATTTAACTCGGCAACATCACCTAGGGGCGTGGAAGTACCATGAACGTTTATATAATCAATTTTATCGGGCGAAATTTGGGCATCGCTTAATACGTTTTTCATTACATTTTTTACCCCCAAACCATCGGGACGTGGTGCAGTCAAATGGTAGGCATCGGCCGATAGCCCGCCTCCTATCATTTCTGCATATATTTTAGCACCTCTAGCGATTGCATGTTCGTATTCTTCTAGTATCAATGCACCTGCTCCTTCTCCTAGTACAAAACCATCACGATCTTTGTCAAATGGACGTGAGGCAGTCGATGGGTCATCGTTTCTTTCAGAAAGAGCTTTGCATGCGTTGAAACCCCCTATTCCAGATTCTACTACAGCCGCCTCTGAACCGCCAGTTACAATGGCATCTGCCTTTCCTAAACGGATGAAATTAAAAGCATCTATAATCGCATTGGTCGAAGACGCACATGCCGAAACAGTAACAAAATTAGGACCTCTAAGACCATGTCGCATAGAAATGTGTCCTGCACTAATATCTGCAATCATTTTGGGAATAAAAAATGGGTTGTACCTAGGCGTACCATCGCCATTGGCAAAACCTACCACTTCCTCATGAAAAGTTTTTAATCCACCAATTCCTGAACCCCAAATAACGCCTATTCTATCCAAGTCAATTTTTTCTAAATCCATGCCACTGTCTTTAATGGCTTGATCGGCACTTACCACAGCATATTGGGTAAAAGGATCCATTTTTCTAGCTTCTTTTTTTTCAATAAAATCTTCTATATTGAAATTTTTAAGCTCGCAGGCAAATCTTGTTTTAAATTTTTCTGCATTAAATCTGGTAATGGGTGCGGCACCACTTACACCTGCCAACAACGAATTCCAATAAGTGGGTACGTCGTTGCCTATAGCGGTCAGTGCACCTAATCCTGTAACTACTACTCTTTTTAATTCCATTTGATTTTTTTGAATGTCACACTTGGTTTATATATGCTCTTAATTTTAGATAGCATTTTTTGTACAAATCAAGTGGTAAATTATAATATTTTTATATAATGAGCAAATGTAATCTACAGACACACCATATCCTTAGGCAAAATGCAAAATACACATTATCTTGATAGACACTTATATATTTACAAATACAAATCGAATTCGGCATGTATATGATTATCGTTGCAACCCTTTAATCAATAATTTAAAATAAAAATAACTGCAAAATTGAATTTTAAAAAGTTCAATTTTGCAGTTACTTACATTCTTAAGATAGTAAGAACGATTAAAATCCTTATTTTACGTTTTGCTCAAGATAAGCAATCGCCTGACCAACAGTTGCGATATTCTCAGCTTGTTCATCAGGAATAGAGATGTTAAATTCTTTCTCAAATTCCATAATTAACTCAACTGTATCTAGAGAATCAGCTCCCAAATCGTTGGTAAAACTCGCTTCAGGAGTCACTTCAGATTCTTCAACACCAAGTTTGTCAATAATAATACTCTTTACTTTTTGTGCTATTTCAGACATTGTTAAGATAATTTAGTAAAACACTGTGCAAAGAAATACATATTATTCATGATTGTCAAAATATATTTTTCAACATTCCATATTATTTCCTTACAAAGGTGCGAAATTAAATCAAAAATTTACATTTCACAACAAAGTAATGTTAATATGAATAAAGTATTATTTAATATATTGATAATCAAAATTATAAAGTTGTAATTTTTTAATTTTTTACTAAAAAAATGGATTATGTATTAATTTTTTTCTATTTATTTCTAATTAATGATATATTTACAACTCTTAATTGGGTATAGAAACTGATGAAAACTTCTAAATTAATAGTACAACATGACTATGATTTTGAATTGTACGCCATCATTTCTTCAGTGAAAACCTATAAACTTGCTTGGGAATTAAATCAGGTATTGAATATTGTGTTATCAAAGAAACAAGATGTCTTGTTTGAATTTCTAAAAGAGAAAAGCAAACTTTATTTTATCAATTATAAGTTTGAGACTGAATATTCTTGTTTTCGATTCATCAAAAATAAAGCTTGCGAATTTTACAACACTTCCAAGCCTTATTTAATTCCTGAATTAAAAGAATATGATTACTTATTATTACTAGCTAATTCGTCTGTTTTTGATGAAAAGAAAATACTAGAACAATTGAAGAAAATATCCAATATAGAATATATTAATTTAGTGGAAATAAATACTTTAAAATCAAAGGAAAATTTAATTTTTTAAAATGGAATATTTGAACAAAAAAACAAAAATTATTGCAACTGTAGGTCCTGCGAGTAATTCAAAAGAAAAACTATTAGAGCTTGCCCATGCTGGTGCCAATGTATTTAGATTAAACTTTTCTCATGGCACGCACGACGGTCATTTGCAAGTGATTAAAAATATAAGACAACTTAATGCAGAACATGGTTTTAATTTATCTATTCTGCAAGATTTACAAGGTCCCAAAATAAGAACTAACGAAGTAGAAAATAACGGAGTATCCTTAGTAGAAGGCGAGGAGCTAATCATTTCTAGAGAATACTGCTTAGGAACAAGCAAAAAAATCAGTACTTCTTACCAACAATTAACATCGGATGTAAAACCTGGTGATGCCATATTAATAGATGATGGCAATTTAGAATTAAGAGTAATAGAAGCAATCAATGGCGAGGTACGCACACAAATTGTGTATGGAGGATTATTGAAATCTAAAAAAGGAATAAATTTACCCCATACAGATGTTTCAGAGCCATCGCTTACCATCAAAGATAGAGAAGATTTGGAATTTGGTCTTGCAAATGATGTCGATTGGATCGCCCTTTCTTTTGTGAGAAAGGCAGAGGATTTGACAGATTTAAAAACTATTATTGCTGCATCAGGTAAAGACATTAAGGTAATCGCAAAAATAGAAAAACCACAAGCCATAGAAGACATAGACGCAATCATTGCAGAAACTGATGCCATCATGGTAGCAAGGGGCGATTTGGGTGTAGAAATGCCATTTGAAGAAGTACCTATGTTGCAAAAAATGATTATTAGTAAATGCAATGCGGCAGGTAAACCAGTAATCGTGGCTACCCAAATGATGGAAAGTATGATTAGCAATCCTCGCCCTACTAGAGCAGAGGCCAATGACGTAGCCAATGCTATCACAGATGGTGCAGATACGGTAATGCTAAGTGCAGAATCGGCCTCTGGGCAATATCCAGTATTGGCAGTACAAAGCATGTCTAAAATATGTTTGAGAGTAGAAAGAGATGCTGATATATACCACCGTTGGGTAGATGACGACGATTCTACCTTTAGCGATAGTGTTATTGCCAATGCTTGCGACCTTGCGAGCAATGTAAACGCAAAAGCAATAATTGGGCTTACGCAATCTGGGTACACAGCCTATAGAATTGCAGCACACAGACCAGAAGCACAAATCATTATTGTGACCCCAAACAAAGCTTTGCTTACTAGATTAAATTTAGTGTGGGGTGTAAAAGCTGTTTATTACAATAATTTTGTATCTACAGACGAAACCATTGAAGGTATCAAAGACATGTTGGTAAGCCAAGGCTTATTGGAAAAAGGAGATGTTTATGTAACCACCGCTGGTATGCCATTCACCAAAAATAAAGGTACAAATACTTTAAAATTGAGTATTGTAGAGTAATAAATTAAATACAATGTTAATAATGGCTACAAGAAATACTTAAAATCTTGTAGCCATTACTATTATATACCCACAACAAGCCAATAATTACCATGATTGACATCAATCTATTATCTAAAATATGTGAAATACCTGGTGCACCGGGATTTGAAAAAGACATCAGAAACTACATAATGGAACTAGTAGCCCCATTAGTAGATGAGATGAGTATTGATAATATAGGCAACTTGATTGCCCTGAAAAAAGGGAAGAACAATCCTCATCATAAAAAAATAATGGTGGCGGCACATATCGATGAAATTGGGTTTATGGTAACCCATATCGACGACAAGGGGTTTGTGTGGTTTCACACGCTAGGTGGTTTTGACCCAAAAACACTTACTGCACAACGGGTCATCATTCATGGCAGTGAAGATGTGATAGGTGTGATGGGTAGCAAACCTATACATGTAATGTCGCCAGAGGAAAAAAATAAAGTAGCCAAAATAGAAGATTATTTTATCGACCTAGGGCGAAGCAAAGAAGAAGTAGAAAAAATAGTGAGCGTTGGCAACCCCATTACTAGAGAGCGGTCGCTGATAGAAATGGGCAATTGTATCAATTGCAAATCTCTTGATAACCGTATTTCTGTGTTTGTGCTGATAGAGACCTTGAAACAATTGCAGAATCAAGACTATGATGTTTATGCGGTATTTACCGTACAAGAAGAAGTAGGGCTAAGAGGTGCACAAGTAGCTGCGCACAGCATCAATCCTGATTTTGGAATAGCACTAGATACCACCATTGCTTACGATGTACCCAATGCTAAGCCGCAAGAGCGGGTTACAGAATTGGGAAAAGGAACGGCCATAAAATTAATGGACTCTTCTGCCATTGCCGACTATAGAATGATTGATTTTTTAAAGAAAACAGCAATAGAATATCAAATACCGTGGCAGCCAGAAATACTCACAGCTGGTGGCACTGATACTGCCCCTGTGCAAAAAATGGGTAAAAATGGAGCTATAGCTGGAGCCATCTCTATACCTACCCGACATATACATCAAGTAATAGAAATGGTGCATAAACAAGACGTTTTCCACACTATACAATTATTGACGAAAGCTTTGGAATCTGTTTCTAAATATGATTGGAGCCACTAGTAGCGGGATATGTTGAAAGAAAATCTTACTTGTGGGTAAAGTGTGAACAACCTTGAATTTATGTTGTCTATTTTTAGTCCATATTTTCAACAATATCGCCTAAGTATATGAAGTTTTACAAAGTAAGAATATTGAAAGCTGGTGCATTGCAATTCATAGAAAAAAATGTGTGTGCCGAAAATATAGAAGTGGCAAAAGACATTGTGATAGGCTATGTAATAAAGTTATGTGCTGGTGAGGAAAAGCATTCACAATTGGGTATTGTTTATCACTATAAATCAGCAAATGAAGACGAAATTAGTTTTAAAGCCAATTTTTCTATACCCACCAAAGGCAACGAATTTGAGTTTAAAATAGAAGTATTAAGAGATACCAAACTTGAAAAGTTTCCCGAAGAAATAGATATTTTTAATTTTATCAATTTTCCTGCATTAGCACATAGATAATCTGAAGAAATATATCCATACTCATTTATCATTATGAAAAAACTTCACGTTATACTCATCGCTGTGGTATCAGGGTTTACAGGTGGCTTTTTGAATCATTTTATATTCCCCAATAAAACCACTACTTATATACAAAACAAAGATGAGTATATGCCGCAATCGGCAGCTTATTTTTCTCCAATAAATAATCTATCTACACACGAAGATTTTTCACAAGCATCTGCAATAGGTACGCCTAGCGTGGTATTTATACAATCAGTATCTACCACATCCAACTATGGCTCTAGCATGTACGATTGGATTTTTGGTGGCAATACCAATACCAATCAAGTAGCTAGTTCTGGCTCTGGTGTTATATACGCTGCTGATGGTTACATTATTACCAATAATCACGTCATAGAAAATGCCGATAAAATAGAAGTGGTAATTGACAAAAAAAATTACCCCGCAACAGTTGTGGGTCGCGACCCAAACACCGATTTGGCTGTATTAAAAGTAAATGAAAAAAATTTAACAGCAGCTAAAATTGGGTCGTCAAAAAATCTAAAAGTAGGAGAGTGGGTGTTAGCAATCGGGAATCCATTCAACCTATATTCTACCGCTACAGCGGGCATAGTAAGTGCTAAGGCAAGAAATCTTAACATAGTAAACAGCCAATTTCCTATTGAATCTTTTATTCAAACTGATGCTGCTATCAATCCTGGTAATAGTGGTGGGGCATTGGTAAATATAAAAGGCGAATTAATTGGTATAAATACTGCCATCCTATCTCGTACAGGTTCGTACGCTGGCTATGGCTTTGCTGTACCCATAGACATAGTAAAAAAAGTAGTAAATGATATTATAGCCTATGGCGAGGTACAGAAAGCATTCGGCGGACTAGAAGTAGCCGAAATAACCAATGCTGTTGCAGAAAAAATGCAACTCAAAGACTTAAATGGGGTGCTCATTACTTACTTGCAAAAAGACGGTGCCGCAGAAAAATCAGGATTAAAAAAAGGCTACATTATTACTAAAATCAATGAGCAAGCTATAGACGGCAAAAGTACATTTGATGAACAAATGAGCTATTTCAATCCAGGAGATAAAATAAAAATTACAGCAAAGTACAATGAACAAATAATAGAGGTATCACTGGTACTGAGCAATAGAGAAGGCAACAACGAAATACTAAAAAGGCAGATTGTAAATTCTGCCTCGCTGGGCTCAGAATTAGAAAAAGTATCTAAAGTAGAAAAAGACAAAAGAAGTATAGCTAGTGGTGTAAGGCTTAGCCGAATAAGAGCCGGAATATTTGCACAGCTAAATATACAAGAAGGATTTATCATAACCTCTATCAATCGCTACCCAGTAAACACCCCAGAAGAAGTAGTAGAAATTTTAGAAAAAATCAAAGGCAGGGTGATAATAGAAGGAATCAATACTAACAATACAAGGGCACAATATAACTTCTATTTATAACAGATTGTTAAAAAAATAATGATTTAAAAACAGTTGAATTATTCTATTTTAATAAAAAAATACTATCTTGAAATTTGATATTGATGTTGATGTCAGTATTTTGAATTTAAGTATAAAAAGGACAAATATTTTTCACATGAAAAGAATAAAATACTTACCAATTATTGCCTTTGGTTTTCTGATTTTTTTTAATCAAAATTTGCTGAATGCTCAAGACCAATCAGCAATCAAAAAACTAAAGAAGAAGGCGGAAGAGTATTTTATTGATGAAATATTTAAAAGTGCTTTGCCACTATATATTCAGCTAGACCAAGTACGCTCGGGTAACCCTGAAACCAACTATAAAATTGGTGTTTGCTACTTACACTCCGAATTTAAAAACAAAGCCATTCCTTATTTTGAAAAGGCAAAAGCAAAAGATAAAGAAAATCAATATTCTGATGTAGATTATTACTTAGGAGTAGCCTATCACTATGGGCATGAATTTGATAAAGCATCAGATTTTTATACTAAATACAAGTCCACACTAGATACTACTAGCGACTATGGCAAGCAAGTATTGCCTACAATTAACAAATACTTGCAAAATTGTAAAGTAGGAAAAATACTGGTTTCTAATCCAATCAAAGCCAAAATTGAACATTTGAATACCAATGTCAATTCAGTTTACACCGAGGCTTGGCCTATCATTACCAATGATGGAAATACCATGTATTTTGCCTCTCAACGCCATGAAACTACTGGTGGGCAAATAGATGACGACATGGATGAATATTATGAAGATATGTATGTATCTACCAAGCATAATAATAGATGGAGTAAAGCCAAGCACATTGGTCCAATCAATACCTTCAAACACGATGCACCTTTAGCAGTGAGTGCAGATGGTAAAAGATTGTATTTCTACACATCAGATGCAAATGGCTCTACCGATTTGTTTTTCACCGACCATAACGGCACTGATTGGTCGCAGCCAATGAATATGGGGCCTAATATTAATTCTACTAGCTTAGAAAGTGGCTGTGCCATATCATCAGATAACAAAACATTCTATTTCTCTAGCGACCGTCCAGGTGGTTACGGAGGAATGGATATTTATATTTCAAAACTACAAGCAGATGGTACTTGGGGCAAAGCCACCAATATGGGAGCGGCTGTAAATAGTGCCTTTGACGAAGAGTCACCCTGTATATTACCCAATGAAAATGTATTGTTTTTTAGTTCTGATGGCCCCAGTTCTATTGGTGGTTTAGATATATTTAAAACCCAATATAATTCGGCCGATTCTACTTGGTCAAAGCCTTTAAACATGGGCTATCCATTGAATACTGCTGACCATGAATTTCACCTTTCGTTTTTGCCCGATGGCAAACATGGCTATTTTTCTACCTATAGAAAAGATACCTATGGAGAGGAGGATATTTATCAATTTGAGATATTTGAAGCAGAACCAGAGAAAAAAATATTTGCAACAGTCGATACTTCAATGAAATCCCCACTAGAAAAAACACAAATGGAAAGACCTAGAGTGGGAAAAGTATTGGATGGAATCGCCTATTTTGATTTTAACATGTATAGCGAACCCTCTGAAATATCGTCACAAAAAATGCAGATTTTACTCGCATTCCTAGGTAAATTCCCAGATATGAAAATTGAGATTGGTGGTCATACCGACAATAAAGGCAGTATAGAAATAAATCAGGAAATATCAGAACGTCGTGCACATACCATGTATAAATACCTTCTTAGTCATGGAATTAGTCAGAATAGATTAAAACAGAAAGGATATAATTTTTCAAAACTATTGGTCAATGGAAGCTCTACCAGCGAAAATTCACCCAATAGACGGGTAGAATTTAAAGTAATATCTGATGAAGACTTTTCCGCATTTGTAGAGTCGCCCACCATCAATACTACTATGCAGTTTCATAAATCTACAGCTGTAAAAACAGCTTCTGCTAAATCGACAAAGAAAAAATAATAACACCTCAATACCCATTTTACAAAGCGACTGTAATCATTGATTATAGCCGCTTTGTTTATTAATAGCAATTATGATACAAGCTCTTTCTTATTATATATTACTGCCATTTTTATATTTTATATCACTATTGCCATTTAGGCTACTTTATCTAGTATCTGATTTTATTTTTGGGATTATATATCATCTAATTGGGTATAGAAAAAATGTAGTTTTGAATAATTTACGAAAATCATTTCCCCAAAAAACAGAAATCGAAATAGAGCAAATGTGTAGAAAATACTACCACTACCTGTGCGATTTAATTGTGGAAGTATTCAAGAAAATAACGATGAATTCGCATACTACTTTAAAGCATTGCCAATTTATGAATGCAGAATTATTAGATGGTATTTTTGAAAAAAATAAGAGCATTATTTTATTAATGGGACACTATGGAAACTGGGAATGGGCTGGCTCTTCTTTTAGCCTTGCATGCAAACATCAATTGCATGTAGTGTATAAGCCACTTTCTAATCAATATTTTGAAGCCCTAATGGTTAAAACTCGCACAATGTTTGGCACCAAATTAATAAAAATGCAAAACACGTTTAAGGATGTATTGACCTACAAAGACACCAAGGCTGCCTTTGCTTTTATTGCCGACCAAATGCCTTCACCTCAAACGGCCTATTGGACACAGTTTTTGAATCAAGATACCGGTCTATTTACTGGAGCAGAAAAAATTGCAAAAAAATACGATTTGCCTGTTGTTTTTATCAATATAGTAAGGATTAAGAGAGGGTACTATCAAATATTTGCCGAGCTACTAACCGACACACCCAAGGTTACTTCTGATAACGAAATTATTCAAAAATATGCAGAGCGGCTGGAGCAAGAAATCATCAGAATGCCTGAAACTTGGCTATGGTCTCATAGACGTTGGAAATACCCTAGGCCAATTTAATTTCAAACAACTTATACTTTTATGTGTTTATTAAGTTAAATTTGTTTCTCAAATATCCTTATTGATGCGTACAGGAAAAGAATTAATTCTTGCCACCAAGATTTTTGCAACTGAAGACCGCACCAAAAGCTGGTATTATATGTTGAGTACCCTAATTTTAATGGTGTTTTCTTTAGGTCTTACCTTTTGGAATATAAATTTCGGATTTAAGATAGCTGCCAGTATTGTTTCTGGATTGTTGCTAGTACGTATGTTTGTCATCTACCACGACCACCAACACAATGCCATCTTGAATCAGTCCAAAGCAGCAAATTTTATCATGCATAGCTTTAGTATTTACATCTTAGCTCCATCAAGTATATGGAAACGCTCGCACGACTTTCACCACAAGCACAATTCCAAACTGCATGTAAGCGACATTGGTTCTTTCCCCACAGTTACTAAAGAACAATACATTAATTTCACTAACAAACAAAAGTTATATTATCTAGCCCTACGCCATCCTTTGAATATATTTTTTGGCTATATAACCGTTTTTATGCTGTCATTTTGCATTAATTCTGCTGTAAAAAGTACACGTAAACACTGGGATTGTTTAGTAGCTTTGATACTTCATTTTTCATTTGGGGCAATTCTATTTTATTATGGTGGTGTTTTGGCATTGTTACTTACCCTTGTTATTCCCCATACAATTGCATGTGGTTTAGGTTCTTATTTGTTTTATGTGCAGCACAATTTTCCAAAAGTCAAATTTAGATTGATGCAAGCATGGCGCTATGAGCATGCTGCAATAGAATCGACTAGCTTTTTTCTTATGCACCCTATAATGAATTGGTTTACAGGAAATATAGGATACCATCATGTGCACCACATGAATTCTAGAATACCATTTTACAGATTGCAAGAGGCCATGGAAAAAATACCTGAACTGCAACAAGTATATACCACAACGTTTAGTATCAAGGATATTGTTGCTTGCCTGGAGCTAAAACTTTGGGATTCTGAACAAAACAGAATGATTACATTGAAGGAATTAGATTAAAAAAAATATTTTGAATAATATACTAGCCTTAAGAATTTTTTTTTTATCTATTCACATTTCCTGCCTAATACCCTCGTCCCTACTATTTGCACAAAAAGATTCCTTAATAGTAAATTCCAAACGCTTATACCCAGTAATTGGCGCTACCGCAGTAGGCTACACTGCCACAATCATAGCACTTAGCAAAGTATGGTACAATCAAAATAGTAGAGCTAATTTTCATCTATTTAACGATGTGACGGAATGGAAGCAAATGGACAAAGCAGGTCATTTTTTTACAACTTTTCACGAAAGTATGTTTTTTTTCGAAACATATCACTGGTGTGGGGTAAATCATCGTTCTTCTTTATGGTGGGGTGCAGCCACAGGTTTTGCTATTCAAAGTTCTATAGAAATATTTGATGGCTATGCGGCAAACTACGGCGCATCCATAAGCGATATTGTGGCTAACGGCATTGGAAGTTTAGGATTTGCCTGTCAGCAAACGACTTGGCAGCAAGTTCGCATCATTCCCAAATATAGTTTTCACACTTCGCCTTTTGCAGCAAAAAGACCCAACGTGCTAGGTAGTACCCTAGCGGAACAAATTATAAAAGATTATAATGGGCAAACCTATTGGTTGTCTTTTAATGTGAACAGTTTTTTTAAAAATAGAAACAAAATACCTAGCTGGATAGCCATTTCCATAGGATATGGAGCAGAAAACATGATTTATGCCGAAGACAATATCAATATACAACTGGGAATGAAGCCATATAGAAAATACCTCATAGCCTTAGACGTAGATTTGAGCAGAATTAAAACAAAATCAAAATCGCTAAACTATATATTAAAAAGGTTAAACATGATTCACCTACCAGGTCCAGCAATAGAATTTAATAAGAATGGTACAAGTTTTCATGGTTGGTATTTTTAGTCGTTTGTGGGTATTGAATATAAGCACACCGCCCATTTCAAATTGCTATATCATTATTATATCTATCTCTTATACAAATAGATGAAAGTGAAATAATGCTTATATTCAAGTAGTTGATTGACTATTTTTTTAATTGAAATAAAATTGAAATAAAAAGATAAAATATTTCATGAATATTTTGTCCTTTAACAAACACATGAATAAAAAATGGTTTCGACTTTTTGAAACACAAATCATGATTTAAACGTTACACTCGCTGTAAGTTCCATAAATTTAATTTTTATAAAAAAACGATTAGTTGATGTGAACAAATTTCCTTTTAAATTCATATAAATTATTCAAATTATTCTTTATATTTGAACAATTAGGTAACTCTTAGTATTTCTGCTTTTGAAAAAAACATTACTTATTTCATTTTTATTACTAATTATCTTGAAATCTATTGGTCAAGATATTCAATATTCGCAATTTTATGCGAATGTATTGTATTTAAGTCCAGCATTTGCAGGTTCAAATCAAACTTCTCGTGCCATATTGCACTCTCGTCTTCAGTGGCCGGGATTGTCATCTACCTACATTGGTAGTACACTTTCTTTCGATCATTATTTTCCTAGGTATAAAAGTGGAGTAGGGGTACTCGTAAATTCTGATTTTCAAATGGCTTATGGAGGTAACACCTACCGTACACTAGACTTAGGGCTTCAATATGCATATCAAATAGACCTTTCTGAAGAGTGGACTTTTAGACCAGGTTTACAAGTAACTGTAGCTAATAGACGTTTTCAGCCCCTTGCACCGTATGGTGATCAAATGAACAATCAAGTAGGTCAAATTCCTGGTCAGTCTACTTCGGATCCAACGTCTATTGGTGCGCCTTCTTTTACATTTCCTGATATTAGTGCAGGAGGATTGTTGTTTTCTAAAAAAATGTGGGTTGGTATTTCTGCACATCACTTGAACATGCCTACACAAAATTTTTATAATGGTGCTGACCGTTTAGCTATTAAATCATCACTTCATGCAGGTATGAAATTTATGCTTAATCAATCTGGTACTAGCAGGCGTAGATACGGCATGAATGATGGAGAAAACGAAGTAAGTTTTTCACCCGTTTTAAATTACAAAATGCAGGGTAGGTTTGATCAATTAGATTTAGGTGGATATTTACGTTATAACATGTTTGTAGTAGGGTCTTGGTATAGAGGTATTCCATTTAAAGTTTTTCCTAATGAAACTACGAATAATGAATCTATTATACTTCTTGCAGGCATTATGTTTAGAGGATTTAATGTTGGCTACAGTTATGATATAACGGCTTCAAAATTGGTGCGTGCTGGTACTGGTGGAGCACATGAGCTATCTATCACATACAATTTTTTGCTAGAACCTGTAAACAAGAAAAGACCGCCCAAAAACAGAAAACCAGTTTGTCCTAAGTTCTAATTCAAATATAACCAATAAATTAAGGTTTATAAGAAATTGGTTTAAATCTTTATTACATTGAATTAAAGAAGGGCTATGGAATATAAATATTCCATAGCCCTTCTTTAATTCAATAGATATTCAAGTATTATCTATCTATACATGACAGAATTCACGGCCTCTATGGTTCTTTTCACACTGGGCAGAATAACATCTATCAAAGTGGGAGCATAAGGCAAAGGCAAGTCACGACTGGTAACACGTGCCACAGGAGCATCTAAGTAGTCGAATGCGTAACGTTGAACATGATAGGCTATCTCTGAAGAAATAGAAGCCAATGGCCAAGCTTCTTCTACTACTACTAGACGATTGGTTTTCTTTACAGAGTTTACAATTGCCTCAAAATCTATAGGACGTACAGAACGCAAATCTATAACCTCGGCAGATATTCCATCTTTAGCAAGTTCTTCGGCTGCGGCTAGAGCTACTTTCATTATTTTTCCAAAAGACACAATAGTTACATCTGTACCTACTCTTTTAATATCGGCTATACCTATTGGCAACAAATATTCTCCTTCGGGTACTTCGCCTTTATCACCATACATTAACTCGGATTCCATAAAAATAACAGGATCGTTGTCACGAATAGAAGATTTTAATAATCCTTTAGCATCGTAAGGGTTTGAAGGTATTACTACTTTTAGACCAGGGCAATTGGCAAACCAGTTTTCAAAATTTTGAGAATGTTGCGAACTCAACTGACCAGCATTTCCAGTGGGGCCACGAAACACCATTGGAACATTTAATTGACCTCCAGACATTGACATCATTTTTGCCGCACTGTTGATTACTTGGTCTATCGCTACAAGGGAAAAATTAAAAGTCATAAATTCTACAATAGGCCTCAACCCATTAGTAGCAGCACCTACTGCTATGCCAGCAAAACCAAGTTCTGCAATCGGGGTATCTATCACTCTCTTGGCACCAAATTCGTCGAGCATTCCTTGACTTACTTTGTATGCTCCGTTATAGTCGGCAACTTCTTCTCCTATTAGAAACACTTTCTCATCTCGGCGCATCTCTTCGTTCAACGCTTCTCTTAATGCTTCTCTGAATTGAATTTCTCTCATTGGTGTTTTTTTTGTGCGTAAAAATATGAATAGTATTTCAACAATAAAAGTAGAATATACTTTTGGTTGATAAATTCATTAACAAAATTTCAAAAAAAAACCTCTGATAAAATACACATTATTTCGTCAGAGGTTTTTCACGAAAAAGAATCTTTATTCGGCTGTATTTTTTTTGTCTTGAACTTCTATTCTTATTTCTTGTGCTAGTGTTTTTAGGTCTTGCATACCTTTTCTAACACGTGTACCTGCTGCAGAATTTCCTTTTTCGTAAAATTTTGTAAAGTCGTCTTCAAGCGACATTACTAGAGATTTTATTGTTTCAAATTTGCTCATTGTAATAAATTTTTAGTTGTGGTAAATAAATTGGAAAAGTTAAGTTAATATTTTTTTTACAAACTTCTAAATATAAGATTTTTAAAATGCTTCTTTTTCTATAAAATATTACACAGATATATTGGATAGGCTTTTCACATACATTTTATTTTTTAACTTGTAAGCTATTTCCTCAAATGCCTTCAATGTATAGTTTACATCATCTATGGTGTGTACGGCGGTAGGTATGATACGGAGCATTAATATATCCTTAGGTACTACAGGATACACTACTATAGAGCAGAATATGCCATAATTTTCACGAAGATCGATGGTCAATTGAGCTGCTTCACTTTCGTTTCCGCTTAATATCACAGGTGTAACAACAGACTCTGTTCGGCCTATATTAAAGCCTCTATCTCTTAAACCTTTTTGAAATGCAGTAGCTACTTTCCAGAGGTTTTCTTTCATTTCTGGGTGTTTTTTTAACAACTCTAGTCGCTTGCGCAACCCTACCACAAAAGGCATGGGAAGCGTTTTGGCAAATATTTGAGAGCGAGTGTTGTACCTCAAATATTCTATTACTTGCTCTTTACTAGAAATAAATGCACCTATACAAGCCATTGATTTGGCAAAAGTAGAAAAATAAATATCTATCTCATCTTGTACCCCTTGTTCTTCGCCAGCACCAGCACCAGTTTTGCCCATCGTGCCAAAGCCGTGGGCATCATCTATCATGAGGCGAAAATTAAATTCTTTTTTCAATGCAACTATTTCTTTCAGCTTGCCCATATCGCCAGCCATACCAAACACGCCTTCTGTGATTACTAAAATAGAACCTTGACTTTCACCTACTAGCTTAGTGGCTCGTTCTAGTTGCTTGCGTAGCCCATTCATGTCATTGTGTGCAAACACAAATCGCTTACCTTGGTGCAACCTTACACCATCTACTATGCAAGCGTGAGATTCAGAATCATAAATTGCAACATCGTGACGGGTAAGTAGTGCGTCTATTACAGACATGATACCTTGGTAGCCATAGTTTAGCAACATGGTATCTTCCTTGCCTACAAATTCAGAAAGTTCATCCTCCAATTGTTCTATTAAATTAGAATTGCCAGACATCATGCGTGCCCCCATTGGGTAAGCAAGTCCGTATTCTTTAGTACCTTCTTCATCTGCTTGTCTTACTTCAGGGTGGTTTGCCAAGCCTAAATAATTATTCAAGCTCCAAACTAACATTTCCTTACCTCTAAATTTCATACGAGGGGCAATCTCGCCTTCCAGTTTTGGAAAAGCAAAATAACCATGAGCGATGGAAGAGTGTTTGCCCAGTGGGCCACGATCAGAAAGTAATTTTTCAAAAAGATCCAAGGTAATTAAAATTATGAGGTGATTAAACAAACATTAAACTATTCAATTTGCAAATTTAAAAATAATAAAGTAATAAAAAATAGAGAAGAATGTATTTGGTTGGTTAATATTGATATTTATCTTTCCACAACTTTTTCAGACGTTGCCTTAACTCATTTTCTCGTGCATTATCGGCTGGGTCGTATAGTTTAAGACCTGCTATTTTATCGGGTAAATATTCTTGATGTATAAAATTTTCTTGAAAATTGTGGGCATATTGGTATTCTTTGCCATAGCCTTGGGCTTTCATTAGTTTTGTAGGTGCGTTGCGAAGGTGCATAGGCACTGGCAAATCACTTTCTTTGTGTACTAAATCTTTTGCCTGTTTTATGGCTACATACGCTGCATTGCTCTTGGGAGATGCAGCTAAGTAGGTGACGCATTGAGATAATATAATATCTGATTCAGGGTAGCCTATTACCTTTACAGCTTGAAAACAAGTGGTTGCCATTACTATTGCTGTAGGGTTGGCATTGCCTATATCTTCCGAAGCCAGTATTACCAGTCTGCGGGCTATAAATGCTACATCTTCGCCCCCTTCTATCATGCGTGCTAGCCAGTACACAGCGGCATTGGGGTCGCTACCACGAATAGATTTGATAAATGCGGAAATAATATCGTAGTGCATTTCTCCTTTTTTATCATACATAGCCACTTTTTGCTGTGCTATATCTATAAGCAATTGGTCGGTAATGATTATATCGGTTTTTTCAGAAGAATTAATGGCTAGTTCAAACAAATTGAGCAGTTTTCTGGCATCGCCACCAGAAAGATTGATGAGTACCTCTGTTTCTTTTATTTGGATATTTTTTGTGGCCAAAAACTCGTCATGTTTCACTGTATATTGTACTAAAGCCTCTAATTCTGCTCGTTGGAGTGGTTTAAGGGTGTACACTTGGCATCGTGACAGTAAGGCTGATATTACTTCAAAAGATGGGTTTTCGGTGGTTGCCCCTATAAGTGTTATGATTCCTTTTTCTACCGCACCTAGTAAAGCATCTTGTTGAGATTTGCTAAAGCGATGAATTTCATCTATAAATAACACTGTTTTATTTTGTTCCTTTGCTTTATCTATGGCCTCTCGCACTTCTTTTACCCCTGCACTAATGGCACTTAATTCTATAAAAGGTAACCCCAATTCACTGGCTAGTATTTTGGCTATCGTGGTTTTGCCTACCCCTGGAGGGCCCCACAAAATAATAGAAGGCAGTATTCCGCCATTCACTATTTTTTTGATTGCACCATGCTCACCTAGCAAATGTTTTTGACCATACATTGCTGCAATTGTTCTTGGTCGCATACGTTCGGCAAGTGGTATGTCGATATTTTTCATTTGTTAATAATTCTCATTTTAAAAAATATAATACAACACTTCAAGATTGAGAAATTTGAGTGAATTATTTTGAAGTTTTATAAACCAACTTTACAAGCTATAGCAATAAAATAGGAATGGGCAATTTAAACAATAGCTGTACAAAATTTTGTTTTTTGCATTTTTTAATAAAAATATTGATTAAATTTAATATAATAATTGTTAGAAATTATTGCACCTAAACATTAATTTAAAATTCGGTATGATGATAAAGAACTTGGTCAAAGCAAAACTTATTTCGCTTTCAACCACAATACTATTTCAATTCCATACATTTGCACAAAATAATATAGATAATTATTTATCTATTAATCCTATACAAACCATCATTGCCAATGCAAATAATGGTGTAAAAGCACCTAGAGATATCGACTTTAATCCCCAAATTGCCAATCAAGTATGGGTGCCCAACTTTGGTACTTTAACTCAGGCAGGAAGCATGGTTATTATTTCCAATGCTGGTGCTGCCAACCAAGCTGTAGAGGTAAAAACAGATCCAGACGAATTTATCAACCACTTTTTTAACTCTCCGTCGGCCATTTCTTTTAGCAACAATGGCAATTTTGCTACCTGTGGAGAGCTAGAAAATTCGCCAGGAGATACTAAGTATTATATGGGCCCAGTGTTATGGCCTTCTAGCACCTTTGGCAAAGAATCGCCCAATGGCAGTAGCCATATAGATATGTTACATGAAAGTCCTTATGCAATGGGTATAGAAGCAGAAAAAGATAATATATTTTGGCTTTTTGATGGGTTTAATGGTATGATTTGCAAATATAATTTTCACAATCCACACGCCCCAGGCGAGTTTGATCACAGCGATGGGGAACTGGTCAGATATTCAGAAATAAAAGTTCTTCGAAAAAATGGAGTACCTAGTCATTTGGTCAGGGATAAAGCCACCAATTGGCTATACATAGTAGATGGAGGCAACAAAAGAATATTGAGAATGGACATTGCCTCGGGGCAGAAAGATGCCACACTTAAATGCAACGAACCATATCAAAATGGTTGCTATAGTATGAAAAATGTAAAGTGGGAAGTAGTAGTATCTTCAGGCTTGATAGACCCATCGGGCATAGAAGTAAAAAATAACCGTATGATGGTAAGCGATAATAGCAGTGGCGACATTATTGTTTATAATATCTCTACAGGCAAAGGGGTAGAAATGGGCAGAATAAAAACTCAATCAGGCATTATGGGAATTAAGCTATCTGGCGATAATAAGATATGGTATGTAAATAATAAGTTGAACCAAGTGGTAAGGCTAGATTATGGTGTTGTAGCAGGCAATAGCGGCTCAGAAATACAACAAGTTTTTTTTAATTTATTCCCCAATCCAGCGACAAATATTTGCACCATCAAATATACTGCTGCTGATGCAGCCCAAGTAAGAATAGTATTGTACAACATCATGGGCAAAGAAATAAAAACCATGAAAGAAGGCAATTTTTCTACTATTGACGAATCTGTGGATATTGCTGATATGCCCACTGGGCTATATATTGTAGGCTTAGTGTTGAATGGTGTACCTACAACTACTAGAAAACTTGAAGTAAAATAATTGAAATAGTACTCATGAGAAAAATATACATTGCTTTTTGTGCAGCAGTAGTTTGCAATATATTATTTTATAATACTTTATTTGGCAATACTGTAAACAAAACTATTTATATCAACAGAGGTAAGCTGGAAACATTTCTGAAAATTTCAATTCCTTATTTGGCCTTCAACGATAGCAAAGATTTTGTAGTAAATAGCAGTATTATAAACCTACAGCCCAGCCAAAAGTTGGTATTGAAAGTTATAAATAATGATACAGTTGCTCACCAATTTGCCATCAAAGACATTGATGGAAAGGCAACCATCAACCCCAAGGATAGTATAATTCGTACCATCGTGTTTGGCGACGAACTGAAAAACTATATATTTTTCGACCCTTCGATGTTTCCTACCAATGTTTATATGGGTTTAGGTGGCATGATTTGTATTTCAAAATCTAAAAACAACAAAAATTTTTTTTGGAATTTAAAAGAACATCAATTGGAGTTCAACAATGCTATCGGGAGGGGTAAAGGAGTAGATTGGACAAATTTTAATCCTGATTTGTTTACTATCAATGGTTTTACATTTCCATTTAATATTGATGATACTTCTGCCAATGTAATAGCTAATATACATGATACCATTCACATCTATATTGCAAACACAGGCTTGGGTATTCATGCCATACATTTTCATGGTTTTCACTGTAGGGTTATTTGGGCAAGTAATGCTCGATTGATAGATACATCCAAAGATTCATTTCCCATAAAAAGTATGGAAACGATGTTGCTAGAAATGATACCCGACAAAATAGGTGAATATACTGTTCATGATCATAATCTTATAGCCACTACTACACTGCTAAGACACCCTTCAGGAATGATGCAAATAATGAAAATACTACCATGAAAAAATTTTATTCTTCAGTATTTATTTTATTTATTCTATATTCCTTCTCTAACATAGAAGTTTATGGACAAAAAAAGGTAAAACAAATGGTTGTATTTCGTACTACAAACACACATACTCTATGGGATGGAGTGGCTGTACCCATCTATGCTTTTGCCTCTAGTCCATTTGTCAATTCCATACTGCCAGGTGTAACTATATATGCTACAGAGGGAGATACTGTAGAGATAAATGCCAAAAATTTATCTCAAGGTGTACCTCATACCATTCACTTGCATGGATTGGATGTAGATACCAGAAATGATGGCGACCCAATGACTTCATTTGCATTGAACCATCAAGAAGATACAACCTATACTTTTGTAGCTGCACATGCTGGTACCTATTTATACCACTGTCATTTTATGGATGTGGTACATTTGCAAATGGGTATGTATGGTTTGGTAGTAGTGAAACCAAAAGATGTGATGACCCCATTTAAAGGAGGTCCGGTTTTTCAAAAAGAATATTCATGGCTGATGTCGGAATTGGATAAAAATTGGCACGATTCATTGCCTAAACTTCCAGAACACACCTCGGGTATTGCACTGCCTCCATATAAACCCTCTTATTTTTTAATCAATGGCAAATCGAAGCAAATGTTGGCCGACCCAACTATAGCAATAGCAGCAAACGTTGGCGATAAGGTGTATCTGCGTACTGCAAATATTGGTTATTATTACAACAAAATTATTTTCCCAAAAAATATCATTCCTACAGTTATAGACTCTGATGGCCGACCACTCAAAAAACCTTATACAAACGATACCATAGAAATAGTATCGGGCGAAAGATATGGAATTTTATTTTCATCTGATATGGTATTGAAAGACAATATTCTAATACAATATTATGATATGAACAATCATCAATTAAAAGGAGAGGAAAAAGTACAAGTATTGTTTGACGAGAATACAAATAGCATAGAAGAAAAGAATGTTTATCCAATAAGAATTAGCCCAAATCCTGTGCAAAATTACTGCAACATAGAATATTCTGATCAATCGCAATGGGGTAAAATAATGGTATATAATACACAAGGGCAGTTGATAAAAATATTTAAATTGGAACAAATAGCCACACATCACCAATTAGATTTTTCTGAGTTTAGAGATGGATTGTATTGTGTAAAATTTATTGATAATGAACATAGTACACAAGTTAATATTGTAGTAAGGCATTAGTTATTATTTGATAGGGATAAAAAATGATAAAGTAAAGCACCCATCGAATTAACTACCTAACTACTATCTATTTGGTAATTATATTTCTAACATTTTTTTTAGTAGGAGAGATGTTAAAAATTTAAACACTCGTTGTATAGACACTAAACAAAAAGGCTTCAACTATATAAAGTTAAAGCCTTTTTGCTTGGTGAAAATGATTAGATTTTGAAACTATTTTTTCAAAAAATGCTGAATAGCTTTTTTCTGATTTTGTTCTATTATCATCAAATAGCTGCCTTCGGAAAGACTTTCTATATTGATGGTATTGCCAGTTGCCACCAATATCGTTTTCCCTAACAGGTTTTGAATAACAACGGTAGTTGGTATATTTTCATTTAACCCATTTATAAATATTATATTTTCAGATGGATTTGGAAATATGGTAATTGAATGAAGTGTATTATTGGCATCTGCTACACTATTTGCTCCAGTAGTAGTTAAAGTAAGTGGTTCGCTGAATGCAGATTTATTTCCTGCTGCGTCTTTCGCCAATACTTTGAAATTATAGGTAGTGCCGGGTAGTAAGTTGGTAATGGTTGCACTTTCTTCATCCGCTGTAGCAATAGGCGTAGCCTCGTCATTAATATAAATCTCATAATTTAAGACAGCTACGTTATCTGTAGATTTTTGCCAGAAAAGTCCTATTTCTGTATTTTCTATAAACAAATCTGTAAGTAAACTAGGTACTGTAGGCGAGGTTACATCTGCTAGTGTTTTTGCTACTACCACATTCGATGCTAGAGACTTATTGCCTGCTGCATCTTCAGCTACTATTTTTACATTATAGGCTGTGTTAGGTGTTAATTTTGAAATTAAAAATTCAAAATTATTGCCAATACCAATGGTTTCTCCTACTTCTACATCATTGAGAAAAACAATGTACTTGATTACGCCAAAGTTGTCTGTGGCCTTGTCAAAAGTAATGGTTGCTGTAGTTACCGTAGTTGCTTTTACAGCTACATTGCCAACTGTGGTAGGTATGGTAGTATCTAGCATGGTAGTTTTAGCGGTCAGTTCATTACTACTTTGCGATTTGTTTCCATCTAGGTCTATTGCTTTCACGGTTATTTTGTAATCTGTATTTGGGGCAAGTCCTGTAGCAACGTACATATTGGTAGCAGCACCCATAGTAGTACCTACAGTTTTACCATTTACCAATATTTCATATCCTTTAACAGATTTGTTGTCGGTAGATGCGTTCCAAGTTACAGCAATATAGGTACTTCCTGCACTTACAAAAGCAAGGTTGGTGGGGGAGCTAGGAGGAGTTACATCGTCTAAAATAATGGGAGCAACACAATCGGCACCTGAGTAGCTACTCAACAGATTTTTAGAAGGAATAGTGATGGTATCGCTACTGCCTGGTTTAATCCAAGTGATTTGAATAAAATCTTCATATCTACCATCTACTTGAAGAGCTTCAAGATAGTAAACTTTTCCTGCTTGCAAGGTTACCCCAGCCGATACTTGATTGGGTGTAGCGGTAAATAATCCTTTTTTAACACTGGTACTGCACGAAGCAATTTTTACTTTGTTTGCAGCTTTACAATCGGTACTTAGATACAATTCGCCCTGATCGTCAGAGGCAAGTGCAAATTTATATGTACCCGTAACAGGGGCTATCAAGTAGCCAAATAAGCGAGAACCATAATTATCTGACCAGTAATTACTCGTTTCAGATTGTGACAATAATTCTATCGCATTGGGCGATGCAGGATAGTTGGCATTGGTAAGCAAGCCATCTATACTGCCGCTGGTAATACCAGTATAATACTCACGAATCATCCCATTGTATTGACCTTCTGGTGCTATGTATATTGCTAATTTTTTGGTTTCGCTGCCATTGGCATTGGTCACTAAAATTGAGAAATTAAAATTACCAGCTTTGGTCGGCTTTCCTTTTATTTCGCCAGTATTGGCTGCAAGTGTAAGACCATCGGGCAATGCACCACTAGAAACACTATAAGTAAAGCGAGGGCCAAAAGATTTACCATACAATGTTTTGCTGTAATTTACATTTACCTGCCCTATAGGCATTTCTTGTGTAAATAGTGTAGGTACACTTCCATAAACATAAATTAGGGAAGAATCTTTTTTTACCAAGTTCCCTTTCTTTACGGTCAATTTTATCCAATGAACACCATTTGACAATATGTTTCCCGCAGTAAAGATTAGCTTATTGCTTAAAAATCCATTGAGTGACGACTCCCAAGTGATTTCTGCATTTTCAATTAAAGTAGGTTCCGTTGCCGTAACTATACCCTTAAATGTGGTAATTACTTCTCTATTAACTTCGCTATTGGTCAGGGGCGTTTCTATGCCTAGAGTCACTGTTTGTGCATTCGTAGCTAAAGCAATATTTGCAAGGGCAAAAACACCACACAGCTTCATCAAGTGGGTAAATGTTCGTTTTTTCATAATAAGGTTTTGATAAAATGAGGTTAAATTGTATTTAAAATATTAATATTCTAATTGTTGAATATATTGCTTTTTTAGAATATTAAAAAATCCTTGCTCTTGATTGAATAATATATATATCCACTAGTGGAGTCAAAGATTTTTAAAATATCATTTCTTTTAAATCTCTTCTGCATATTGCCAATTGATTTACAAAGTCTTTTTCATCAATCGCTATTGCTGTTTTCAATACATCTTCTATATATATTCGTTCAGAAAATTGCACAATACGAATGGTGGAGAACATGTATTTTTTACCCATAATTTTCAATTCTTCAAAAGCAGTTTTATCAATAATCTTAAAATAGCAGCCATCGTTCAACTTTCGATATTGGGGAAATAGAGGTTTGTAAAATTTCGTTTCCATTATTCTTCGGTAGTATCAGGTCGTTTTCGATTGATTTTTGTTGTTTTTCTAATGGTTTTGGTAGTTAATCTTTTCACCACAGAAGTGTAGGTTGCCTTTGTAGAAGTGCGTCTTTTCTGCACTATAAAGCAACTAGCAATCAACTTATAAAATTTTTCCAATGCCAATGTTTTATTGGCCAATTGTCCTCTTGCTTCCTCGCACACCACCCGAAGCTGCCCGTCGGCATTGAGTTTTGAACCTAGTTTGCGTATGATAATTTCTTTCTGCACCTCATCTACACAATAGGACACTGCTGGCGACCAGTACAGCTCTACTTT
>JAAFID010000190.1 GCA_013297765.1 Cytophagales bacterium
CTTTTAGAAAATTTTAAACTTTTCACAAGCTGCAAAACAAAAAAATCTTTTCCGATTCATGTTTTTTTTCAAATAAATAATTATCATTGGTTATCGAAAAATCACATTTAAACAAAGGAGGTCAATATGTCTAAAGCCCAAGATGCAAAAAAAGAAACCAAGAAAGAGCCAGCAAAATCTTTGAAGGAAAAAAGAGCGGCCAAGGCAGCTAAAAAAGCTTCAAAATAAGCTGATTTTTTTCTAGAATCTAAAAAAAAGACGGACACGTTCTCCGTCTTTTTTATTGTTTTTTCTGTAAATTTTTTCCTTAAATTGCCCTTCAACGAATTTTCATTTATTATCCATACCACTCTATGATACTTTACAACATGACCATCAATATTGACCTCGAAGTGCAAGAAGATTGGATGGCATGGATGCAGGATTTGTATATTCCTGGTTTGCTTACCTCTTCTTTGGTAAAAGATAAAAAGTTTTACCGATTGCTTACAGAGGTAGAGGGGAACGGGGCTACCTATAGCCTACAATTGTTTTTCGATTCTATGCAAGATTTCGAAAACTATGATTTGCATTTGTTCAACCCCCAACTAGAGCTGATGTATGCCCAGTTCCAAGGCAGATTTGTAGAGTTTAGAAGCATATTAGAATCTATATAAAATCCATCATTTGCAGTGAGTATTCTTAGAGAACATATCTCCTTATTTTTAGTGCCTACGCCCATAGGCAATTTGGAAGATATTACTTTGCGGGCATTGAATATTTTAAAAAGTGTAGATGGCATATTGGCCGAAGATACACGTACCAGTGGGGTGCTATTGAAACATTATCAAATAGAAACTAGAATGCATGCTTTTCATGCCTTCAACGAACATCGTTTTTTAGAAAAAATAATAGAACGGTTGAAAAATGGAGAGAAGCTAGCCGTTATAACCGATGCTGGTACACCTGGCATATCAGACCCAGGGTATTTGCTAGTAAGAGAATGCCTTAAAAATGGCTTGCAAGTAGAGTGTCTGCCAGGACCTACTGCTTTTGTGCCTGCACTTGTCAATTCGGGCTTTGCATGCGACAGTTTTATTTTCGATGGTTTTTTGCCTCAAAAAAAAGGCAGGCAAACGGCTTTTAAGAAAATGGCGACCGAAGAGCGAACAATGATTATATATGAATCGCCACACAGATTAATCAAGGCTTTAGAGCAGATGAAAGAATTTTTGGGAGAAGAAAGAAGAGTGTCGGTATCGAGAGAATTGACCAAAATATTTGAAGAAACTATTACGGGCACTGTAGCCGAGGTATTGGCATATTTTTCCTCAAAAACCATCAAAGGCGAAATTGTGATTGTGGTAGAGGGCAATACGACGAAAGGAAGAGAGGATTATGAATAATCAATAGATGGTTGTAAATTTAACTGTATCTACTAACCAAAATACTGATGAGCAAATTAAATGGAATAGAGACTCGGAAAAATACCCAGGGGAAAATAACCCACATTACTATTGATGTGAAAATACTGCCTGAAGTTGCTAATCCTATTTTGGAGCAAGCTGGATTAAAAGAAAAAATGACTTTTGAGCAAGAATGGGAAGAAGCTAAAATTATTGGTTTTACCGTGGAAGAAGCCAGAGCTAGTACTTTAGCAAAAGTTAGGGCATTGCCATGGAAAAAATAATACTTTCACCAATTTTAAAAAATAAACTAGATTACTTGCCTCAAATTCTATTTGATAAATCTTATTTTGGATTTATGGAATCTGCTGAAGAATACGCAAATAGAATTTATAACTTTATTGATACTATCCCTTTCCAACCTAAGCATAAGACTTCTAATAATCAATATGGAGAATACTATGCTCGATTAGAAGTAAAGAACAAACGGACTATCTATTATTTGACCTATAACTATGAGGGTGAATTGTATTACATAAAAAATATGTTTACAAGTCACGAATTAGGTTATTATATATACATCAAGGGAATTAAATAAAACCATGAATTTTCAAACCAAATATTTTTTCAAAAAGTTTCTTTTTATAATTGGGATTTTATCGGTGTTGGCGTTATCGGCTCATTCCTCTCCATTGACTACTAATACAAAAGTATATTTAGTCACTATGGGGCCTGGCGACGAACTATACAGTGGCTTTGGGCATAGTGCCATATTTTTTCAAGATAGTACCATAGGCATGGATAGGGTATATAACTATGGTACTTTTGATTTTGATGCTAGTTTTTATGTAAAGTTTACCAGAGGCATTTTAGATTACATGCTTTCGGTTCATGATTTTCATTACTTGCTCGACGATGCTAAGGCAGAGCAACGGTACTTGACCTTGCAGGAACTCAACTTGTCTGCTGCTCAAAAAGAAAAGCTATTTGTGTTTTTAGAACACAATTATTTGCCTGAAAATAAATATTACCGATACGATTTTTTTTACGACAATTGTTCCTCTCGCATTAGAGATGTGATGAGCAACGTTTGTGGCGATAGCTTGAAATATGATTTGAGTGAAAATAGAAATTTGAGTTTTAGGCAATTGATAGACCTGTACCTGCACGACAAGCGTATGCAAGATTTTGGTATGGATATAGGTCTAGGTGCACCCGCCGATGTAAAGGCTACGCCAGCCCAATACATGTTTTTACCAGAATTTTTAAAACAAGGGTTCGACAAAGCAAGGGTAAATACTGCCAATGGTTGGCAACCTTTGGTAGCAAAGGAAACAAAGCTGTTTTCACCTACTTTGGTGCGTGACCCTGAGCCAACCAACTATACTGCCTGGGCTTGCTGGGCATTGTGCATTGCCGTGGTAGTATTTACCTATATTTTCATGACAAAGCCATTTGCAGGTAGGGCTTTCGATACGGTATGGTTTGCAGTTACAGGTTTGTTGGGTTGGCTGTTGGTATTTTTATGGTTTTTTACCGACCACAATACCACCCAAGTCAATTGCGATTTGCTATGGGCAGTGCCTACCAATATCGTTGCCGCCATACTTTTGTGGAAGCGAAAATCTTCAAAATTGCTTATTGGCTATTTGCTTTTTTTATTGGCATGTTGCCTGGCACTTCTATTTGGTTGGAAATATATGCCAGAAGAGATGAACCCAGCCGTATTCCCGCTAGTAGTGCTGTCGCTATGGCGATTGATGAAGTTACTTTACGATAGGATGAGTTTATTCCATAAGTAACAATTGGTTAGTAACTTATGATTTATATTGCATATAAAAAGTTATTAAAAATAATCAATTGTTATCCAACTGATTTTTTAGTAGCGATATGGTTAGCATTTGCTCATTAATTTTTTCTAAAAGTTCCGATTCCCTTTTCTTCATTGATTCCTCAGAAATCTTTATTTTACTTTCTAGAGTTTTAATCTCTGTTACATCTACTTGATATCCAAGAATACCTAATTTATCTGTACCAGGAAATTGGAAAGGCATTTTTACACAATATAAAATCTTTGTTTCGCCAGATGCATCTGGAAAGTTTTCATACATGGTCATAGGTTTTCCATTTTTAAGCATTTCCAATTCTATAGCTCTATATTCACTGGCCAAATCATGCGGAAAATTATCAAAATCTGAGGTGCCAAGTAAATCTTCTACAGGTTTGTTGTATCCAGATGCCAGCGAGCTGTTTATCAATACTAAGCAACCATTTTCATCTTTTAAAAATATCTTATCTGGTAGCTCTTCTATTACTTTAAGAATTATTTTTTTGTTAAGCTCCATCTCTCTAACCATTGCCTCTGTTTTTAATCTTTCCTCTTCTTTAAAGGTATTTATTTCTAATAGTTGAATTTTAAGTTGCTGTTCGTTATCTTTTGATTTTTCTAGTAATACTTTGATTTCGTTTTCTTTCCTCTGCATATCTTCTTGTGTGGCATGAAGTTCTTCCAGATTTTGTCTCATTTCTTCCTCTTGACTTTGAAGCTGGGCCGCTTGAATTTGACTTGCTTTTAGAAGCAAATTGGTATTTTCTTGAATGCTTACTGCTGCTATAGTAGTTGCGATACTTGCACCTAGTTTATTTACAAAGTCAATTTGATATTGCATTAAAGGCTCAAAAGCACAGATTTCAATGACTCCGTAAACTTCTTCATTGGCTATTAGTGGAGTAATTAATATGCATTTGGGAGTGGCCTCTCCTAACCCTGAGGTAATCATGGTATAACCATTGGGCACCTCGGTTAAGTAGATTGATTCTTTCTCTAGCACAGCTTGCCCGATTAAGCCCTCTCCAATTTCAATTCTTTTTTCTATAAATTTTTTTCTATGATATGCATAACATGCGGTGAGTTCAATATACTGATGGGGAGTATCTCCTTTCAATATGAATATTCCTCCTTGGTTTACGCCTAGATACTTTACAAGTTTTCCAATAATAGCATTACTTAGTTCTTGAATATCTTTATTACTGGTACGTAGTATTTCTCCAAAATTTGCCATTCCTTCGGTTGCCCAGTTTCTTTGTTTCTCTTCATTGGCAATTTGTTGCATTCGGTTTTTCATATCTACTAAAGATTGATACAATGCACTTTCCTTGCTATTTGAGTCAGTTGTCTCTAAATCTAGATTACCTTGTTCCATTGCTTTTATCAAAGTGTTGGCTGTGGCTACCTCTCTCTCAAGTGCATTTATTTTTAATATAAAGGGCTTTATTTCATTTATTCTATTGCTCACATCATTAATGTTGGTTAACTGAAATGTTTTATTAAAATAATGATGTAAATAAAAATAAATAGATATGAAAAATAAAAGTGAGGTAATTAAAATAAAATCATCTATATAGGTATTAGCATTGTGCAGAAATACATAAAATACAATCATTGTAGAAATGAATGTGAGGTATGTTAGTTGAAAAATTTTTTTCAAGGAAAAGCTTATGTTTGCCATAGAATATTATTTAATATCATCTAGAAACGGTACAATAGGTAAAGAAATCAAAAAAATTATCGGTAATTCTATTGAGTAAGATATTTTACATATAAACACACATTGCTTAGCGATATTTATTTCTTTGTACCAATTGAATAGATTAAAAATTTCCGTACTAATCAATTCAATTGCTTATTAGGTATTTGCTTTTTTTATTGGCATGTTGTTTGGCACTTCTATTTGGTTGGAAATATATGTCAGAAGAAATGAACCCAGGCGTATTCTCGCTACTAGTGCTGTCGCTATGGCGATTGATGAAGTTGATCTTTACGATAATGAGTTTGTTTCCGAAGGGGTAGGAGCAAAGGTTTATAAAAAAACAAGTTGCCTCATCACTATGAGTACAACTTGAAGGGGTTTATAGTTTTTATTAAGCCAATATCCTTGTAGTAATTTTTATTTATTGATAACCAAAATTTTACTTGTGCTACTATTGTCTTTACTAATGATTACGGTGTACACTCCCTGCTTCAATTGGGCTGTTGGAATACTATGCACTGTTTGGCCTGCGGTAATAGGTTGAATAGCACTATACACTTTTTGTGATAGTGCATTTACAACTTCTAAAGTGACTACGTCGTTCTGCAAAGCGTTTATGGTTATATTTGCCTCGTTTGTTGCAGGATTTGGGTAGAGGGAAATGTTGGTTACTAAATTGGTAATTTTATCAGTACCTGTGCAAATATTGATACCTCCAAGACCGTTCGTAGGCAAATCATTAGAGCGTGTGTGACTTGTAAGGCCACTTGTCGCAAGACAAGCGCTTATGCTGTAAAACAGATGGAAGGCTTTCCTAAAAGAAGGAAAGAATTGGACTTCCGAAGGCGACTTTCAGGAGTAGCCTTCAAACC
>JAAFID010000191.1 GCA_013297765.1 Cytophagales bacterium
AAATCAATGGATTGAAGATGTATGCCTACGAAGGTGGCAATGAAATTGGGAATGCAGGATATGGTGCGAATGGATGGGTGGCATATACCAATGCACCTGCTGTATTTAAAAATCAAAGTTTTGGTGTTGCCAATACCAATTTGCTCAATGAATGGTACTCTTGGTTTGGTGGCGATGCTTTGTTTATTAAAAATGGAGATTACGTGGGAAGTAATAACAATGCTTACGGTATGAGTGAAACATTGAATGAAGACAATGCTCTTCGCAGGTCTTATATCAGTGTAGGTAGTGCCAAAGCACCTGCTTTTACCACCAAAAGAGAAGGCCTCATAGGCATTGCCAAAGTTTCTATTTTAGATGCTAGAAAGTATGCTGGATACAGCAAAGACTGGAGCACATCAACCACCATTACCTATGAAAGTAAAGTCAATGCAACCTATACAGAAAAAACCAATAACAACTGGGATAAGCCTTTTATCATTAGAAATGAAAAAACGGGCATTTACAAATTCTCTCTCGAACGAACCGTTTTAAATGATATGGTGTATGATAAAGCCAACCCTACAATATGTGATATTTACTTGAATGAAAAGTTGATATTCAAAGACGTCAATATGGCCATAGACCCAAACTCTGGCTGGACAGCTCCGCTTACTATGGAAATACCCTATGGCATTCACGCCCTAAGAGTTCAGCCAGTATATCCTACAGCCAATAAACCTGGAAACTATTCTAGTCGTATCAATCAAATAAATATTTCAAAGTATAAATTTGAATTGGATAAGGAATGTACACCCTTAAATGTTGAGACGGAAAATTCTACAGCATCTATCACCGTATTTCCCAATCCCACACAAGACGGAAGGCTAGAAGTTCGTCTAACCTCTAATCAGCGTGTGAATGCACTTTATTTGCTGGATATTCAAGGAAGATTACTCAAAAACTTTTCTGTAAATAATGAAATTTACATCGACCTATCCGATTTACAAGATGGTTGCTACCAATTGGTGATGGATACAAACCATGGTAGAGAAGTGAAAAAGATAGTGAAAATGAAATGATGGAGCATAATTTTGGCAGTGGGGATAAAGTTCTATCGGTAAAGTCGTTTACTAGATTAGGCACTACCGTTTATTTCCACTGCTGATTTGCTTTATACTTTTTGAGTTCTTTGTCACGGGTAATAAAATTAATTTTTCGGAAATTGCTTGAGAAATTATAAGACGGTCAAAAGGGTCACTATGATGATTAGGAAGAATGGAAAGTGTATGAAGATGGTCGTAATTTATCTGAATAATTTCAATTTGATTTCGGTCGGCATAATCAAATAATTCTTCAAGGGAAATGTTTAATTCTAGTTTGCCAAGTTGCTTTTTAATTGTGATTTCCCATAAGCTTGCCACACTAAGAAAACAAGGTTGATTCATGTCCATTATTTTGTCACAAACCGAAGTCCTCGTAGTGAATGGGACAGAAATTTATAATAGATAGCAACGTAGTTATTGATTATACAGCTGCTCCTTCTTATTTGGTCAACATAGCGTTAAGCATTTACTTTTTTTACAGTTCTTGTCGCACGAATTTTTCTTGAAGCATTTTTCGCTTTCAGTTCGGTCATCAACTTTCTAAAGTCACATAATTCTTCATCTGTCCAAGGTTTTGATTGAACAGTAAAGTCAACATTTTTAGGTTCTCTTATTAGTCCCATTTTGTTTATGATTTAAAGTATTGTGAAATTAATCGTAATGCGGCATTGGTTTCAATGAACATTCTCAGTCCATGAAAATGTGTAGCGTAAAGTGTTTCTTGATAGTGCTTGATTAACGCTGTCTTTGCGTCAAAAGCAAGGAAGCCCTGATAGCCTTTGTCAACTGAAACTTTGCAAGCATAAGCAAGAAGATTTCCAGGAACACCGAGGTAAACTTTGTCTTTGTTCTTATTGAACTTTGCACTCTCAATGAGATGCATAAAAATATGGTCTTGCTTGTCCTCAATACTAATAAGTCCTTGAATAATTGTTGGGTTGTTAGCGGTAGTAAGTTTATAAACTTCTTTGGTCTTGTCCTTAATTTCTTTTGCCCAGTCAAACCGCCAATCTGCTTTCTGAATTTGGCTCACCTCTTTCAAAGTAAGTCGCACAATCTCTGTATCAAACACCTCCCCAGTCGAAGTGTTTTCAATAGAGTTTGTAATCTTGTCAATCACAAAGTCAAGCGGTTTATGTCTTGATTTTTTCATCGTTCAAAGATAACGAAATATGTCGTTCAAAGACTCCTAAATTTTGATATTTGAGAGTCGTTTGTCGGGAACGGTAGCATTGCTCATGACTTTCGAAGTACTTCGCAAACCTCCCGATGGTCTCTAGGTTTATCGATACCCCTGTATTAAAAGGGAGTCCGCCCGATGTTTAGGGTTACACATGATTTTTACTTCAAAAGATAATTGTTTTGAAATTTGTAATTACTGTTCATCTTTAACTGAAAATAAATACCAAAATATACAAAATATTGATGTTGCAGTTTAATTGTAAATGTACGGACGTTCATTTTTTATTTGCACTAACGGAGGTCTTGGTTAGTTGGGTTTCAAGTTTGAACCTTATCCCGAACTATAGTTCTGCAAGTATTGATTTTATTTGTAGTCCTGGCATATTGCCTTTCAAATAATTAGTAAAGTTTACAAATAATGTCTTTTCGCTACTATTGTCCATGGATTTGATAGAATCGTAAAGTTCAACAAAATCCCAATTGCCAATATGATTTTTGTTAATTGATAAGTCTTCTTTTTCTACAAATTCTGCAATTATTTCTTTTAAATCAGCAGAATTTCCTTGCATGAAAAACTTGAATGCTTCAAAATAAGTTAATAATGCATTATTATCAGATTTGAAGAATTCTCTCTTTGATTTAAGTAAGTCTTTATAATTATCTAACTGCCCCATCATTAAAAATAATTCTGCAAGATTTTGAATTGCTCCACCATTTGTAACATCAATGGCAATCACTTTTTTATGTGCTTCAATTGATTCTGGATAGTTCCTAAGTTTTAAAAGGCAAAATGCTCTGTAAGTTAATAATTCCACATCTTCCTTGGCAACATCAAGACCAATTGCTGCATATTCAAGTGCACGTTGGTAATTTTTTTGCGAATACAATGTCCCAGCTTTTTCTTTAATTTCTAGAAGCTTTATTTTCATGTTTTGCTCTTCATTCAAGCTATCAATTGTAGTAATTTGTTCTTTGACTTTTTCTTGCGAAGTAGATAGTTCATTTAATTTTACTTCAAATTCCCTTTTAAGATCTTTAAGTTTCACTAATTCAGAATCATATTGTTTTTTGAGAGAAATAATGCCTTTCAAGCCTAAATATCCAACTATTGCAAAAATCCCGAGAATTAAAGAAATAATAATTTGAACAGTAGTATAATTTGATGAATAGGTTTCCTTTAACAATTCTTTTTCAATCTTATAGTTTAGTTGGTCTCTACGTATTTCTTTTACATCATTTTGTAACAGCTCAATTTTATAAGAGTTATCCATTACAATATTTAATCTATCCTTCGCAAAAATACTATCTGCAAATATTATTGTTAAAAGTATAAGATGTATATATTTCATTTTTATTTAATTTTTACAGTTCCGTTTGCCTTTTTCAACCCTTTCGCAAACCTCCAAAATATGTTCACCTTAAAATTATAAAAAATTATTTGACAAACAATTATTTACCTCTCTGTAGCATTAGCATTTTGCTTGTACCTTTAAATATATCTCCGACTCATCTATTTATTCACCTCTTTATGGGTTTTAATTCGAATCAATACTTTAAAGAATCACTTCTTTCATTCGTTTATTATATGTAGTTTACAATTGGTGCTACCAGTTGGTAATGAATACAAACCACGGTAGAGAAGTGAAAAAGATAGAAAATGAAATGATGGAGCATAATTTTGGCAGTGGGGATAAAGTTCTATCGGTAAAGTCGTTTACTAGATTAGGCACTACCGTTTATTTCCACTGCTGATTTGCTTTATACTTTTTGAGTCCTTTGTCACGGGTAATTAAAATTAATTTTTCGGAAATTGCTTGAGAAATTATAAGTCGGTCAAAAGGGTCACTATGATGATTAGGAAGAATTGAAAGTGTATGAAGATGGTCGTAATTTATCTGAATAATTTCAATTTGATTTCGGTCGGCATAATCAAATAATTCTTCAAGGGAAATGTTTAATTCTAGTTTGCCAAGTTGCTTTTTAATTGTGATTTCCCATAAGCTTGCCACACTAAGAAAACAAGGTTGATTCATGTCCATTATTTTGTCACAAACCGAAGTCGGTAATTTGCTGTCACCCGATACAAACCATAAAAAAGCGTGAGTGTCCAGCAAGAAAGCCATTACATATATTGTTTAAATTCGTCTAAAGGCTCGTCAAAATCGTCCGAGAGTTTTATTTTTCCTTTTGCATAGCCAAACTCACGTGTCTTAAGTTTGGATTTTGTTTTGGATTTGTTTTTCAGAAACTCAACAAAGTCCGCAACTTCGTCACGTAATGTCTTTGGCAGAGAATTTATTTCTATTTTCAAAGTGGTATTTGTCATGTTATAAATGTAATAATAAAAATTGATTTTTTAAATGTCCAAATGTCGTTAGAAACTGGTCGCTCTATCGCTTGCACTTAGCTAATAGCTATACGAACCTTCCTGCATATCTCCAACCCGTCTATTTACCCTCCTCTTTATGGATTTTAATTTGAATCAATGTTATCTTTAAGCTTTTAATGAATTTAAATTAAAATTATGGTTACAATACATCCGCAATACATTACTGATACCGCTGGTAAAAAGATGGTGGTACTACCTGCTAAGGAGTTTGATACAATTATAGAAGAGCTAGAAGAGTTGGAAGATATTAAGTTATATGATAATGCTAAAAAGAGCAAATAGCCTTCTATTGCTATCGATGAAGCATTTAAAATAATTGAAGCCAAACGCAAAAACAAAAACAAAAAATAAATGGCTTACGCCATAACTTTAAAAAGAAGTGCTGTTAAGGTCTTACAAGATTTTTCTATTCTTAAATTTTCCCACCCTCAAAGATAGCCTACACTTCTGTATAAGAAGTGTTTTCATTCACCCATCTATTTATTCCCCTCTTTATGGGTTTTGATTTGAATCAATACTATCTTTATCTTTTAATGAATTTATAAAAATACAATGAAGAAAATTTCAATTGCCTTATCACTAGCAAGTATATTTTTACTGACCATAGCCACTCAGGCTCAAGAACAAAAAGCTCCCGAAGTATTGTATGCCACCAATGCCACTATGGACGAAGGGCGAACCACATACATTTTGATGCACAATAGAAAAGGCATACGTATTGAATATTGTGTAGAAAAAAGACGATTAGAATTATGGATTTCGCCATTGGCTGGCAAATCGGTAGATTACAAAGACCGCAATTTTTCTAACCGTGACGACCATACCAATGTGTTTGACAAAATCACCTTTCCCGACCTACAGCCACAAGATTTTCTAGAGTGTAAGTACGATGCTTTTCATAGTGTGCTGTATTTCAAAACTCAAAAGCTGCATATACTTTCTGTCTATGATAAGCCTGCCGTAATGATTTGGGTCGAGGGCAATACCAGGGTAGATATTAAGTGCGACAAGCAAGATGAAATAACC
>JAAFID010000192.1 GCA_013297765.1 Cytophagales bacterium
GCAAAGTAAAAGGAATCATTGATATGTTTTACCTAGGCAGCGAAACAGGAACAGCCATCACCGATGTTATATTTGGCGATTACAACCCTAGTGGCAAGCTACCATTCACCTGGATGCCTACCAAAAAAGATTACCCCACGTTTGCTGGATACAAAAATCCAAATTTGAAAGCACCCTATACAGAGGGCATATACGTAGGCTACCGCTATTACGACACCAAAAAATTAACCCCGCTTTACCCTTTTGGTTTTGGCCTGTCATACACCCAATTTACTTATGGAAAGCCTAGTCTAAAAGATGATGCAGAAAATATATTGGTAGAGATAGACATCAAAAATACGGGCAAAAGAGATGGCAACGAAATAGTACAACTTTATGTACACGACAACGAAGCCAGCATAGACCGCCCCGAAAAAGAACTAAGAGCATTTGCAAATGTTGCTCTCAAAGCAGGCGAAACCAAAAAAGTAGTTTTAAAATTCAATAAATCCTCCTTGTCATTCTTCGACCCCAAAACAAAAAAATGGGTGCTAGAAAAAGGGAAGTTTACAGCACTAGTAGGTGCATCGTCGAGAGATATTAAAGGGTCAGTAGAATTTGATATACAATAATTAAAAATTAAATAAAATAACATTATGAAAGGTCCAGTTTCACAATTTATAGAAAAACATTATTTGCATTTTAATTCCGCAGCTCTAGTAGATGCTGCAAAAGGGTATGAAGTGCAATTAGAGGACAATGGTAAAATGATGATTACCCTTGCTGGTGCCATGAGTACAGCAGAGCTGGGCAAATCTCTTGCCGAGATGATTCGTCAAGATAAAGTAAGTATCATTTCTTGTACGGGTGCCAATCTAGAAGAAGATGTCATGAACTTGGTAGCACACTCGCACTACAAAAGAGTACCAAACTACAGAGATTTAAGCCCGCAAGATGAATGGGATTTGTTAGAAAACCACTACAACCGTGTTACGGATACTTGCATTCCCGAAGAAGAAGCATTTCGTAGATTGCAGAAACACATTCATAAACTGTGGCAAGATGCCGATAATAGCGGCGAACGATATTTTCCGCATGAATACATGTACAAAATGTTGCTTTCAGGTGTGCTAGAGCAATATTATGAGATAGACCCCAAAGATAGTTGGATGATGGCCGCAGCAGAAAAAAACTTGCCAATCGTTGTACCTGGTTGGGAAGATTCTACGATGGGCAATATCTTTGCTTCCTATTGTTTCAAAGGGCAAATAAAGCCTAGCACCATGAAAAGTGGAATAGAATACATGACCTTCTTGGCCGACTGGTATATTCAAAATTCATCTGGAAAAGGGATTGGCTTTTTTCAAATAGGCGGTGGTATTGCAGGCGATTTCCCAATATGTGTAGTGCCTATGCTTTACCAAGACATGGAAATGCCAAACATTCCTTTTTGGTCATACTTCTGTCAAATATCAGATTCAACTACCAGCTACGGCTCCTACTCTGGTGCAGTACCCAACGAAAAAATAACTTGGGGAAAGCTAGACATTCATACACCAAAATTCATTGTAGAATCTGATGCAACCATTGTAGCACCACTTATTTTTGCTTGGATTTTAGGATGGTAATTCTTTGAGGGTTATACTTTATGCAATAGAAAAAGTATAACCCTAATCATTTTTTTTAATAAAAAACAACTACACAATATCATTTTCATTAGTTTTTTTTATATTTTTACAAGACGTTTTTCTATTTGAATAAATAGAAAAAAGATTACTAACTAAAACCCCCCTAACAATGAAAAAACAAATTACTCCTTTGGGTAAATGCATGGCTATTGGTCTGCTTGCCCTATCGGTTACTGGTGCAATACATGCACAAACCAAAACAGTAATCATTAACAAAACAAAAAAGTTTCAAAAAATTGATGGATTTGGTTCTTACGGACTCAATGAAGTAGCATGGGGTAGTGCTCCTTATTATGATGCTAACTTTGTTAAAACTATGGTGGATGACATGGGATTGACAATATCTAGAGCAGAAGGATACCCCATGGAAGCAACCAATGATAACAATGACCCATTGGTAGCAGACATGACCAAATTTAAACCAAGCCCATTCAATCAGGCTTATTATACTTTTGCTAAAGAGGCTCAAGCATTGGCCAATTCCAAAGGAGATACGATCAAATTTTTCTATTCGGTTTGGTCTCCACCAGCCTGGATGAAATATGTAAATTCAGAATTTGGAACAGATGGCACATGGAATAGATTGATAGCAAAAGATTTTACTCCAGATGATTGGATGACTTTTGACCCAACAAGAAAACCTGCTGCAAATCCCGATGACTACAAAGATGAGTTTGCAGAGCACTGCTGGGTACATTCCAAATTGTTTAAAGAAAAAACAGGTTTTGAATTATATGCCTTTAGTTTGCAAAATGAATTGGCTTTTGCCCAGACATACAATTCCTGTGTTTACAGCCCAAATCAATATAGAGAGCTATTGAAAGTTGCGGGAAATAGGTTTAGAAATGTGGAGAAATCTAAAATCAAATTTTTGATGCATGAGGACATAGGAGATTTGGGGAGATATAGACAATTTATGGATGCAGTAACCAAAGATGCAGAAGCTATAAAATATCAAGATATAGCAGCATGCCATGCCTATAACGCTACAGGAACACTTGCAGGCTCGACCTCGGCCAGTACTTGGGATGGTATGTACAGAGTGTCGAATGCAAAAAAACCAACCCCTTTTTGGCAAACCGAAACTTCTGGCTATGGATTAGGTTGGACTGGCGGTATGAGTCTTGCTAAAGCGATTTACGTGGGTTTAAAATTTGGAAAAGTATCGGCTTGGGTATGGTGGCAAACTGGTGAAAAAGATAGCGGAGATTCAGAATATGCACTTATAAGAGCGAATGTGAAATCAAAAAAATATTTTACGATGAAACATTTCGCCCGATACATACGCCCAAATGCTGTGGGTGTAGAGGCTACTTGTGCCGAAGATGTAGATATATTGCCTCTAGCATTTCAGCACGACACGAAGAAAACACTGACTGTAGTGCTTATCAACCAATCAAATGCTGAAAAAACAGTAAAACTAAGCTTTGCAGATCCAAGTATTACTCCTACGAGTTATAAAATGTATATATCTAATGAAACTAACGACTGTGCCGATAAAGGCTCTGTAAATGCTGGTGCTGATATCAAAATTCCTGCAAATACATTGATGACTCTTATGGGAGAGGGCTCTATGCCTATAATAACAGGAACAGAAAGTGTAGAAAATGAAACATCGAGTTTTACTGTACACCCAAATCCTGCATCATCAATTGCAGTGGTAGAGTACAAAACAAACATGAGTACAATTGTTGAAATTAAAGATGCTTATGCTAGGGTGATTAAATCTATTCCTACAGTGTTCACATCAAACAATTACAGCACAGAAATAAATACCGAAGATTTACCAAATGGTGTTTACTTTATACAAATAGAAAACAAAGCAAAAAAATTGGTAATCAATAGATAGTATTGTTGTAATTAAAAATAAAAAGCCCACCTGCCCAGTGCAAGTGGGCTTTTTATTTTATACCCACTTTCTTAATCGAATTTACCATTCGCTTTGACTTAATGGACTACCAAAAAAATTGCCCAGCTAACAACAAACAACCATACATAACTGAGGAATTTTAAAGTATAAATCTTAAATTGATATTTTATTTCTTACAATTTTACCCTCAAAAAAATGTTGAACACCATCACTCACTCTGAAGAAGCAATAGCACTAGAAGAACAATATGGAGCCCACAACTACCACCCACTTCCAGTAGTGCTAAGCAAAGGTGAAGGCGTGTATGTATGGGATGTGGAAGGAAAAAAATATTTTGATTTTTTATCGGCGTATAGTGCCATCAATCAAGGGCATTGCCACCCAAAATTAGTTGAGGCTATTACTAATCAAGCGAAAACACTTGCATTAACTTCTAGGGCTTTTTATAACGACAAGCTAGGCAAATGTGAAAAATACATGAGCGAATACTTTGGCTACCAAAAAGTATTGATGATGAACTCAGGTGCCGAGGCCAATGAAACCGCCATAAAACTAGCCAGAAAATGGGGCTACACTAAAAAAGGAATTCCAACAAATGAAGCTATTATTGTTGCTGTAGAGCGTAATTTTCATGGACGTACTACGGGCATTATTTCTGCCTCTACAGATTCAGATTCTAGAAATAACTTTGGGCCATTTATGCCAGGGTATCAAATTATCCCTTACGATGATGTCGCAGCATTGGAGCAAGCACTTCAAAACCCAAACGTTTGCGGTTTTTGGGTGGAGCCTATTCAAGGCGAGGCTGGCGTGTATATGCCAGCAGATGGATATTTAAAAACCGCCGAAACCCTTTGCAAAAAATACAATGTATTGCTGATGATGGATGAAGTGCAAACAGGCATAGGCCGTACAGGTAAGTTGTTAGCATCGAACCATGAAAATGTGCGTCCAGATTTGTTGATTCTAGGCAAAGCCCTTTCTGGTGGCATGTATCCTGTATCGGCAGTATTGGCCGATGACGAGATAATGCTGGTGCTGAAACCAGGTGAACATGGCTCTACCTTTGGGGGTAATCCTATTGCTGCTGCCGTAGCAATGGCAGCATTAGCAATCATCAAAGAAGAAAATCTAATAGAAAACGCCCGATTGATGGGTGAAATATTTCGAAGCAGAATGCAGCAACTAAAAGAGAAATCGCACCACGTTACTTTGGTTCGTGGCAAAGGCTTGCTCAATGCCATCGTGATTAAACCAACTAACGACGGGCGTACCGCCTGGGATGTATGTGTTGCTTTGAAAAATAATGGGCTACTTGCCAAGCCAACACACGGCGACATCATTCGGTTTGCTCCTCCCCTTATCATTACCGAGGCTCAAATTCACGCTTGCTGCGATATTATTGAGAAGACGATATTGGAGTTTTAGGATGTGAAGAGAAACCTTGAAAACATTGCTAACCGTAGAAATTAATTGATTCTTGATAAGGTTCAATCTCCTTAGTCCATTATTATTTAGCTATTAGAGCCATTCCCATAGCTTCTGCAATATGTGTTTTTGCTATGATGACAATTTCGTTTTCGCCACCTTATCGAAGCTAAGAAAATGAAATCTGGTCTAAGTTACGCCTACGACTAAAATTAGTATAGTGGTGGAATGTTTTATCTGAGCAGGAAGTGGTGTTTGAATAAAATTTTTTGACACAAATTTTAATAGGGTTGGTGACAGTACTTGTTTTATGTTCTTTATTATTGTTTTACGATAAAACAATAATTTGAAAATAGTTAATTTTCAAATCAGTAGGATTTCATTTTTAAATAGTGATTTAATTTCCAGTTCAGAAATAAATAAATAAATAAATAAATAAATACTTAAATGCAGCTAGTATCAATCACGTTTGCTATATCAGTAGTAAACGGTATTTGGAGGCTCGATAAATATGGGTAATATTATTAACCCTGTAAAACAAAAATAGTACAATTTTAGTTCTCTGTTAGTAATCAATTTTATAAAGAACAAAGCAATATTAAATTTTAATACAAATTAAAAACAACCTTATTTTTTAAGTTGTTTTTAATTAAAAT
>JAAFID010000193.1 GCA_013297765.1 Cytophagales bacterium
AATTCTGCCAAATGGCTGATAGGGTCTTTGGGAATATATTCTGGAATGATTTCTTCAGGAGTAGCTGTTGTATTTTCAGTTTCGTTTTCTAGAGTATCTTTGGGTTCATTTTCAGCGTTTTCAGCTTCTTTAGCCATTTGTTCTTCCAAAAGCTTTTGTTGTTCAGCTCTTTTGGCAAGTTCTATCCCAAAACTGTGGCTTAAGGGCAAATCCATCATTTGCACTTTTATATCATTCTTGAGGGCATACGTAATTGCCTGCCACTCAGGAGAAAAATGTGTAAACGGGTAAAAAACAGCCTGTGAAGGCTCATCTATATTATAGGCAAGCACCGAAACAGGTGGCTTCATTTCTTTATGAGTAATCCAAGAAGTTACAGAATCTAGTTCAGGAGGACCTTCTACCAAAACAATATCAGGTTTAAGGGCAGCGAGAGCTTCAGCTATATATTTTGCAGAACCTACGCCGTGGTGTCTGATACCTAAAATATGTAGTTTCATGGAGTTTCTGATTATAAAGTTTGAAGGCAAGATATAAAAGAAAAAGAAAATATGAAATGAAACATTTAAGGCAAATTCATATCAAAATATAAAAAACTCATTTTCAAATATTTATTTTCAAACTTTGAATCGTTTGGGATAGCCCTCCAACGATACTTTAAAATACTCATCAAATTGTTCTTTAGGTGTTTGGTCGTAGAAAGCGTTGATAGCCTCTAAAAAGGCTTCTAAACTTGGTGCTAGTACATTTCTCGCTTCATAATCATGATTATGTTGTAATATTTGTCCTTTTTGTCCTGTAAATGTTCCTTCCATATCATAACAGATATAATCGCCTCTACCATTATGAAATAGTGGAATCCAATCTTTATTCCACCAATTTTCTCTATCAAAATCTTTCCCTATCATCGCTGTCAGGTTTTGGGCTATTTCGAGAGATTTTTCAAGAGGAATCATCATAGAATTATTAACGAAAGTCTCATAGAGTTTCTCAGGTTGCCCATTTTTCCATAAATACAATTTTTTCAAATCTTGAGGAAGGGTTTTTTGAAACTGTTTTTCAATTTTTTCTATTTGGGAAGTTTCTATCCCTAGTTGAAGTTTATTGTAAAACTCTGTTCTCTTAAGAGAAAGATGAGCTTCTAACTTTTCTAAAATAGATTCCATATCATACTATTAGACAATATTTTATTTGCAACATACAAAAGAAAACATTCAAATAGTAGTTTTTTTACTTCATTTTTATATATTTGAAATAACTTTTTTCCATTATTCTTTTATGTATTCTAAAGAAAGATTTATCCCTTTGGGCTTGAAAATCAGAGTTCTTTTTGGTGATGTTTCATCTATTGTTGGTTTTTCTATAATGGCTTTTGGGCTTATTTTTGTCATTGTTTTTGTAGGTTTTGCCGATTTTTCGGATTGGAAGTTTAAACCTGATAGCCCAAAAGCTCAAGCCATTATCTCTAATATTGAAGAAACCAGCAGTAGAGAAAATAAAAAAGATATTTATGGCTATTATTTATAATCTAAAAAAACAGATATTAATTTTTCACAAATACAGATATTAATTTTTTTCGCCTATCTTCAAAAGTTGTTATCTTGGATTTGTACAATTTTTTTAATAATTTAAAGTATAGTTAAATGCTATTTAAAAAGAAAACCTTTGCAAAGCAAGCAAAGGTTTTACTATCTCATCATTGAAACTATTTATAGACTATCCAAATAATGCTCTAATGTTATCAGGCACTGTAACAGGTTGCAAAAGATTCTTATTGCTCCATGTAGCCTGAATAGTGTATTTTAATTCTACTTTCTTATCTCTTCCAATAGGAATAGTAGGATCAATGGTAACATTTCGCTTACCACTATAAAATACATTCTCAAGGTCTCCAGTGATTAAAACCATTCCATAATTTTGAGCATCCTGAGCTTTATTAAATAACTCCCAGTTTTTTGATAAATACTCGACATCAAAATTAACAGTATGCAATCTGCTTGAGATTTTTTCCTCTTTCGTGCCGTAGCCTTCTGTTTTTTGGGAAGCTCCACCATCATAGTCACCAATAGCTGCTGGAATAACAATCATATCAAGCTCTAAAGAGGCTAAATCGGTGTATGCAGCCCAAACTGCTGAGTCAGTGAAGTTTTTTGAAGGATTTGTAATAATCCCAACTCCCACAACTTTTGCAAATGAAACGAAATCGGCAGGGTTATTGCAATCTCCTTGCTGATATGCTTGGTTAAGCGTTGTGCAATTAAATAAACTACTCATTGTTATAGTGATTTAAAGGTTAAACAATTGTTGTGCTGTAACAGGTTGTATTACAGAGAGTATTGTGTTTTAAGGTCTTGAAAATACGCATCGCCTTCAGTTTGTGTGCCTTGAGCGAGAATCAAACGTTTGTATGTTACTTGAGAGTAGCTCGTTGTATTAACAGAGCCACCAAGCCCACCTAAAAGCAGCTTAGAGCCTCCATTATTTTGAGGCAAAAACACCTTTACGACTTTAAAGCCTCCTGTAGGAGCAAAAGAAATAGTTGGCATAGAAGCTCTTTGGGGCAAAGTTCCAATATTAAGCCAGTGCGACAGAAAACTTCCAAGCCTTCTAAATACAGAACGCAGATTTAAGGTGTTATTCGTAGCTACAGCCATACCATTTGCCCAATTGTAAATAGTATTGATAGTCCCTTCATGGGTAGCTAATAATACTTTATCATAGTTAGGCGCGTTGTGCTGTTTGTTTTCCTTCACAACCAAAAAAGCGTGATTGAAAGGAATGTTTCCATCATATTTAAGCCTTGCACCACTGTCGTTATATTGCCCATCACCCATACGTAAGCCATCAGGCTCTAAGTTAACAACTGATGTACCTTCAGCATCGAGTTGTATTTCATTATCTGAATACGATAACACCTCACCATTTGTTCCAAACTGCATTTTAGCAGTTTCTTCACAGTTTAAATCAAAAAGAATTTCCATAAAATCTATGTTAAAGCGAATAATAAGCCCTTAAATTTGTGTAAATCACATCCGCATCCGCATCTGTGCATTGATACAATGCCAATCTTTTTACTCTGCTGTGTGAATATCCAGAGTTTCCAGTGTAAAGCCCTCCCAAACTTAGCACTTCGCCAACGTTGTTTGAATTAAGTTTTACTCGTATAATTTTGAAGGCTCTCGCCGTTCCAAATGAAAGAGTAATAAGATTGCTTGTTTGCACTAAATTACCCTGATTGACTCTATGCGACTGCAATGTACTTGTGATGCGATAATTTGAACGCAAACTCATTGCATTGTTTGTAGCAAGCAGTAATCCATTTGGATAAGTCGTGCTGACACTTGATGCATTTGTAGTTGTGAAAAGAACATTGTTATACGTACTTGTTGTACCTAAACGCCCTTCTGCTACTACTAAAAAAGCGTAATTAAATGGCACATTTCCATTGTAAGCAAGTTTTTTTCCGTTATCAACAGGCAATCCACTACCATTAAATACCCCTCCCAGTTGTACACCATCGCTTTGCAATGCAACATTGTTTCCAAAACTGCCTTGCGGCGTAAGTACAATGTCATTATGCGTGTATGATATTACATCACTTCCTGAAAGGCTAAACCTTCCTGTTTGCTCATAGTCGAAATCAAAAAGAGGCAATGGTATTGATTTTCTGCTATTGTATATACTTGCTACGAATGCGTTCATAATCAATCGTTTTGTTCTAAAATATTAAAAGACCAAGTGTTTTCTTTGCTACGCAAAAATGTTATAAGATACTGTTTGTTTGCCGATATTGTAACTTGGTCGCCTGACCTTGTTATTCCTGTATCGAGATTTTGAGGATACTTTATATTGCTTGGACAGGATATTGTAATAGCAACATTATTTGAGCTACTATTTACAATATAACAGCTTAAAACTTGTCCTAATCCTACACTACTATTGTCTATTGTGATGGTTGCTGTTAGACTTGTCGCAGAAATGTTTAGGTTTTTTATTATGTTATAAGACCTCAATAAATCTCCACTTGCAAACAAAAGCGAAGGATTTTCGCCTGTTACGCTGTCTAAAGCAATCGTTAAATGCTGTTTTGCAACAAACTCTTTATTGTCGATTGATGAAAGACTTCTTAATTCACTGTCAGACAAATAACCAAACTTTGTACTTGCATCAGGAGCAAGTCTTGACAATGCTGAAAATGTAAATTTTGACACAACAGAACCCGAAGCATCCATGATGCCAAAATTAATACCTGACACATCAAAGCTGATATACATGAATCTATCAGGGTCTGTAGTTGCGTGTCGCATGGTAAACCCAGTCAAAAGATTAGAGCCTGATTTTTTTACAGTAGCAGTATCGACTTCATCTATAAGGTCTAAAATATCGCTTTCTGTATCTGTCAAATGTTTTTTTGCAACAAACTCTCTATCTCCAAGGCTTCCAATAGCTATCAAGCTTTCGCCATCAAAATACCCTGTTTTAGCGTCCACAGGATAGATGATTACATCATCACCTGAAGGGTTTGCAATTCTTAAAGCTCCGATAAATGTGTTTGCAACAGTATTATATCCTAAATTAATGCCGTTTGAACCAATATCAAACGATACCTTCTTGTTTTCAGTAGCGTTAAGATGCTCAAGAAGAAAGTTTACTACCTGACTTGTGCCTTCTTTTTTAATAACTTCGCTTTCAAGAATTACAAGTAAATCAAGCGTATTATTGTATTTTGTTTTCCATTCGCAAGCAGTTTCAACAAGAGGGTCTTGTATTTGATTTTCTAACCAGTCAGCCATATTTATACGCAATTAGAGGTTACTGAATTAATTTTTTGAATTATTTTACAGGTTGCTTTTGCAAAGCAATCGTTTTTAGGTTGCCAATCAATTACGTAATCACCACCAAAAACAATATCTTTGCCGTTTATTTTTAAATTTACAGCACTTTGAAGCAACTCTTCAAATTGCCTGTGAAACGAAAAAGGCATAAAATCTATTTCCATCAAGTATTCATAATACCTGTTAGTTTTGCCGATTTTCACTACTTGCCCATTGGATTTTTGGTAGCTATCCACACCTTCAGACTTTGGCAAAGGCTTGTGAATTCTTACAGGTAAACGCTGTTTAAATTGAAAATACCCATCATTTTCGGTGTACCAAGCGTATTTTTGTTGCCACTCAAGGACACTGTCATCGCAATCCTCGTATCTAAAGCAGGTACAGCCAAAAACTTGAGGATATTTGCACATCTCAGCAATTGTCCAGCTGCACATTTCTTCAATCGTTACATCGCATAATGCAGAAATTGGGCGATTTTGCCCACCCCATTGAATTTGCACATCGCTGGGCTTGGTGGCTGTTGCTGTAAACTTATAAACCTTGTAAGCACCAAAAGTACCTTCTAAAACATAAGTAATACCTTCAATATTTGGAGGTGTATCTTCATTTTTGATGATAACATAAAAGACATCTGCTTGCTTGATAGGCAAAATATAATAGCAGCTATCGCAAGTACAACTGTTTTTGTCATCATTAAGAAAACCTGCTATAAG
>JAAFID010000194.1 GCA_013297765.1 Cytophagales bacterium
TTCTTATTGATAAACAAATCCCACAACAACCTACCCCTTCTCTTCCACCAATTTCTTCAACTGAAACCACTCATCTCTCAATCTAGCTGCGGCGATGAAGTCTAGATCTTTCGCAGCTTTCTCCATTTGCTTTTGCGTTTGTGCTACCAGCTTTTCCAAATCTTTTTTGCTCGAATACATCACCACAGGGTCGGCCGCTACAGAGATGCTCTCGTCTTCTGTATAGTAGTTTTTTACATCTTTTTTAGCATCGGCCACACGGGTTTGAAACAGTATTTCATCTTTAGTTTTTATTGCAGAAGAGGGTACTATGTTGTGGTCTAGGTTATATTGCTGCTGTATGCTACGGCGACGGTTGGTTTCATCTATCGCTTGTTTCATACTATCGCTCACCCTATCGGCATACATGATTACTTTTCCATTTACGTTTCTGGCGGCACGGCCTATGGTTTGTACCAGCGAGCGTTCATTTCTCAAAAAACCTTCTTTGTCGGCATCCATGATGGCGACTAGCGAAACCTCGGGCAAATCTAGACCTTCTCTCAAAAGGTTTACGCCTACCAACACGTCAAATATTCCTAAACGCAATTCTCTCAATATCTCTACACGGTCTAGGGTTTTTACTTCTGAATGGATGTATCGGCATTTAATACTTAGTCTATCTAGGTACTTGCTCATCTCTTCTGCCATTCGTTTGGTAAGGGTGGTTACTAGTACCCTTTCTTTGGCCTTTATCCGCAGGTGAATTTCATTGATCAAATCATCTATTTGTGTCGTGCTGGGTTTTACCTCAATAATGGGGTCAAGTAACCCTGTAGGGCGAATAATTTGCTCTACCACCACACCATCAGTTAGTTTTAATTCGTAGTCGGCAGGTGTAGCACTTACGAATACCATTTGATTCATCATGTCTTCAAATTCGGCAAAAGTAAGTGGCCTATTGTCCAGTGCCGACGGAAGTCGAAAACCGTAATCTACCAAATTTGTTTTTCTAGATCGGTCGCCGCCCCACATAGCCCGTATTTGGGGTAGGGTCACATGGCTTTCGTCAATAATCATCAAAAAATCGTCAGGAAAATAATCAATAAGGCAGAATGGGCGAGTGCCGGGTAAACGCCTATCAAAGTAGCGAGAATAATTTTCTATGCCCGAGCAGTAGCCAATTTCTCGCATCATTTCTAGGTCAAATTCTGTGCGTTCCTTGATACGATTGGCTTCTAAAAATTTTCCTTCACTTTCAAAAAAGGCTATTTGAGCCATCATATCTCGCTGAATTTCTATCATGGATTGCTGTAGGGCGTCTTTGCCAGTTACAAATAGATTGGCCGGATAGAGTACAATGTGTTTTTCGTCTGATATTTTTTTGCCTGTAACAGGGTCTATGCGTTGTACACTTTCTACATCGTCGCCCCAAAAAAGAATGCGGTAGGCAAAATCGGCATACGCTGGAAATACATCTATGGTATCGCCCGAAACCCGAAAGTTGCCACGCTTAAACTCTGCCGTAGTGCGACTGTAAAGAATATCTACAAATGAAAACAACAGCTTGTTGCGACTGATTTGGTCGCCAACAGATACTTTTACAATATTTCGCCCAAATTCTTCTGGGTTTCCAATACCATAAATACAGGAAACCGAAGCCACCACAATCACATCACGGCGGCCAGTAAGCAGTTGCGAAGTAGCCGCAAGTCGCAGTTTTTCTATCTCTTCATTGATAGAAAGGTCTTTTTCGATGTAGGTATTAGAGCTGGCAATGAATGCCTCTGGCTGATAATAATCGTAGTAGGAGATAAAATACTCTACTGCATTTTCAGGAAAGAAATTTTTAAACTCACCATACAATTGGGCTGCAAGCGTTTTGTTGTGGCTTAGTACCAATGTAGGTTTTTGCGTTTGCATAATCACATTGGCCATGGTAAAGGTTTTGCCCGAACCAGTAACGCCAAGTAAAGTTTGGGCTGGGTCGCCACGCTCAATCCCTTTTACCAACTGAGCTATAGCCGATGGTTGGTCGCCCGCAGGCTCGTATTGCGATGTAAGTTTGAAACTCAAGATGAATACAGTTTTGTATCTAAGAAAAATAAGAACATGCTAGCTATTCCATATTTCCCAAGCCTTCTCGGCCTGCAAATGCAACATTTCTAAACCACTTTTTGTTTTCGCACCCCTAGCTTTTCCCTTCATCATAAACAAAGTTTCTTGTGGGTTGTACACTAGGTCGTAAAAAAAATGCTCGGCAGTATAGGAAGAATAAGGAAGGTAGGGCGAATCTTTTACATTGGGGTACATGCCAATGGGAGTGGTATTAATAACAAGTTTGTATTCTTTTACATGTTCTTCCGTTACCGCCTCGTAGGTAATGGTGCTAGGGTCTTGCTTGCGAGATACCACCAAGTAGGGAATTTGCAAATCTTCCAATACTGCTTTTACCGCCTTAGCAGCACCGCCACTGCCCAGCACTAATGCTTTGATACCTTTGTAGTTTTCGGGCAGAAAACGAAACAATGAATTTTTGAATCCATAATAGTCAGAATTGTAGCCTATCATTTTGCCATTTTTGCCAATTTTAATCACGTTTACAGCGTTAATTTTTTTGGCAGATTCGGCTACATCGTCTAGGTATTTGATTACGGCTTCTTTGTAAGGTATAGTTACATTTAGCCCTCTCAAATTGGGGTTGTTGGCTATTATTTTAGGGAAATCGGAAATGTCTCTAATTTCAAAAAGTTCATACTTAGTTGCTGCAATATTTTCTTGTTCAAATTTTTCTGTAAAATACTTCTTTGAAAAAGAATGCGAAAGTGGGTAACCAATTAATCCGTAAACGTTCATTGTAACTAGATTTTATTAACGAGGCTATTATTAAATGTATTTACACATTTGTATAGGAAAGTTAGCGAAAAAATATGAGGTGTAGCAACATATTATTCGTGCTAAAAATGTGTTAAGAAATCAAGCCAAGATATTTATTAGTGGAATTTTTTTATTGAATTTCATTTTTTACTATTTGTTTTATTTTAGCACTAGGGTTACTTAAAAGCAGCTTGCATCATGCTTTTTATACAAATGGTTTATCTCTATCCTGCCAGGCAACAAGTCGTAATGAACCGCAAAAATTTGTAAGTTTAGGATTCCAAAATTTCTAAACAAGGTTAAAGAATTTCCCATGATCTCTTCTCCCAAATTATTTTTGCTCGATGCGATGGCACTCATCTACAGGGCACATTTTGCATTTAGCAAAAACCCTCGCATTACTTCTTCAGGGCTCAATACCAGTGCAGTATTTGGCTTTACCAATTCGTTGTTAGAAATTATTCACAAAGAAAAACCAACACATATTGGTGTGGCATTCGACACTAGTGACCCTACTTTTCGCCATACAGCATTTGAGGCATACAAAGCCAACAGACAAGAGCAGCCAGAAGACATTGCTATAGCCATACCTTATGTGATGAAGATGTTGCATGCCATGCACATTCCTATATTGGTAAAGCCTGGCTACGAGGCCGATGATATTATAGGCACTTTGGCCACCCAAGCTGGGGCAGCAGGTTTTAAAGTGTACATGATGACGATGGACAAGGATTATTGTCAGTTGGTAAATGAAAATGTATTTCTCTACCGCCCAGCATACATGGGCAATGGACACGATGTGTTGGATGTTGCTAAGGTATTGGAGAAATTTCAAATAAAAGAAGTTTGCCAAGTGATAGACATCTTAGGTTTGATGGGCGATGCTGTAGACAATATTCCTGGCATTCCTGGCATAGGCGAGAAGACCGCACAAAAACTAATTGCAGAATATGGTAGTGTAGAAAACCTGATTGCCAATATAGAGCAGTTGAAAGGAAAACAAAAGGAAAATGTGATTCAATTTGCAGAACAAGGGCTACTTTCCAAGCACCTTGCTACCATAGATGTTAATGTACCAATAGCATTTGAACCAGAGAAATTGCTACTTGAAGCTCCAGACAAAGATTTAGTAGGAGCCTTGTGCGAGGAACTGGAATTTCGCAATATTAAAAAAAGAATATTAGGCGAGGAAGCTGTAGAGCCTGCAACTACAGCATCGCCAACTATAAAAGCCAAAGCACCTGCCGATGCCAATCAAATGAGTTTGTTTGGTGGCAGTAGTACCAGCACGGAAACCGATGGCGAGGAAACCGAAATACAGATTGAACCAAAAAATTTGGCAAATATCTACACCACGCCACACAGCTATCATATCATCAATAAGCCTGATCAGGTGTCGCTTTTAATAAAGCATTTGTTCCAACTCGACGAGTTTTGTTTTGATACCGAGACTACTAAACTTGACGCCATAACGGCAGAAATTGTAGGAATGTCTTTTTGCTACTATGCCCACGAGGGTTATTATGTGCCAGTGCCCGCCAATCAAGACGAGGCTAGGGTATTGATGGAGCAATTTAAACCAGTTTTTGAAAATGAAAAAAGTTTAAAAATTGGGCAAAACATCAAGTACGATTTGCTGGTACTGAAAAATTATGGCATTGCCTTGAAAGGAAAAATGTTTGATACCATGCTTGCCCATTATTTGCTAGAGCCAGATATGCGGCACAATATGGATGCCCTTGCAGAAAGCTATTTACAATATTCCCCCGTTTCCATAGAAACACTGATTGGCAAAAAAGGCGTAAAGCAAGGCACCATGCGAGATGTAGACCTTGCAGACATAGCCGAGTACGCTGCCGAAGATGCTGACATTACCTACCAATTGAAACAAATATTTGCCCCAAGAATAAAATCGCTGAACCTAGATGCCTTGCTCGACAATGTAGAAAACCCATTGATAGATGTGCTGGCGGCTATGGAAAATGAGGGCGTAAAGATAGACCCTGTTTCTTTGAAAGAATATTCTAAACAATTGGCAGAAGAAATCATCATTATAGAACAAAAAATATACGCACAAGCGGGCGTGAATTTTAACATCGCATCGCCAAAACAATTGGGAGAAGTATTATTTGAAAAATTAAATCTAGATCCAAAGGCAAAGAAAACCAGCAAATCTAAACAATATGCCACAGGCGAAGAAGTACTGTCGAAGTTGGCTTACGAACATCAAATTGCCAAAGACATCATGGATTTTAGGGAATTACAAAAACTAAAATCAACCTATATTGATGCCCTGCCACAGTTGATAAGCCCTGTAGATGGTCGTGTGCATACCAGTTACAACCAAGCTGTTGCTGCCACGGGTCGCCTTAGTTCTACCAACCCAAATTTGCAAAATATTCCCATCCGTACGGAGCGTGGCAGAGAAATACGTAAAGCATTTGTACGCAAAGATGAAAATCACTTGATTCTATCAGCCGATTATTCGCAGATAGAGTTAAGAATTATGGCCGCATTTAGCCAAGAAAAAAATATGATGGAGTCGTTCCAAAAAGGTATCGACATCCACTCCACCACTGCCAGCAAGGTGTTTCATGTAGATTTAGCAGACGTCACTAGCGATATGCGACGCAAAGCCAAGATGGTCAATTTTGGGATTAT
>JAAFID010000195.1 GCA_013297765.1 Cytophagales bacterium
GGAGATACTTGCACTGGAAAGCAGCCTGCTAAAACTGATAATACAGAAGCATTGCTGCTATGATAAACGAAGTGACCGCATTACAATGACAGATTTGTATCAAAAATTAACTTGACGCCTATGCGATAGCTATCGGGGCTTCATTGTCGGCGCTGCGCACCCAACGAAGCCTTAGTTGTTATCGGCTGCCTTGTGAAATAGTTGAAGTGTCAAAAAACTTATTTATTATGGTGGTTGCTATTTTTATAGTGTTCCTTCAACAGGTCAATTCCATAGTCACCATTAAAATCTCGCCAAACTGTATGAACATGATTAGCATTGTGTTGCGTATTGTCTAGCTCAATTAAAAACGTTTTTCCTTGAATTCTGTAGTAATGAGGTTCTCCTGCTTTTGTACTTCCAGCCCATCCAAAACTTATTTGATTAAAATCTTCTGATATGATTCTTTTCATTCTAAGTTTAGCAATCTTAGTTGGCATGTTAGAGAGATAAGTTACTATTAGTTGATTTAATACATGCTTTTGTTCAAGAGTAAGGTCTTTTGCGATGATTCCCACAGTGTCAAAAGGAACAACTTTATGCGAATTTTTAGTTACGACATCTACAAATGGAAGGAGTCTAAATATTGCTTTCAACTTTTGTTCCTGTGTTAATGAGTTTACCAGTTTAAATCCAAGTTCTTCTTCGTCCTTAAATATATTTTTTTCTTTGCCTTTACCTGTAGTTCTAACAGCAGGATAAACTCCAAAAAAGAAAGGAGCAAATGCTAATTCATTATCTACAATTGTATAATTTAGTGCAAGGTGATGCCCACCAAATTTCCAACCCCAAGTTTTATCTTTCCCAGGATTACCGTAGAAGGCTACAAAATAATTTTCAGGAATACGTCCTTTACTATTTGGTTCCAGTTCTTTCAATAAATACTCTGTATTCATAATGTCCTGAGACCGCGTATAACCATTGCTGCTCAAATAAGTCTTAAGCAAATTGTAAACATTTTGCTTTTGAATGCTGTCTAATTCTCTTATAGCAATCCCTTGTCTGGGAACACTAGAAGCAGGAACATAATGCCAGTCATAACGTGACATCGTATCAAAGGGGAACACAGTTTTCGACTTTTGAACACTGTCTAATGAATTAATAAACGTATTTGCTATTGATGAACCGGTGCTGTTATTCTGCGATACAGAATAAAAAGGCAAGAAAAGCAAAAAATAAAATATTCTCATAATAAAATGTAATGTTGGTTAAGGTTGCCGCTAATACACGTATTGACGACGTAGATTGCCATGCTTTTATGTCGTCAATACGCGTTAGACGAAGTGCATTTGCGACAGTTTTGCCTTACTTATGAAGTGCATTTCGTCTAACGGCAGTTTGTGAAAAAACCCTGCCGCCCGTCAAATATACACATTATGTGAATAGCCATATTTCTGTATGATTTTTGATGAACTAAGGTATCCAATTTATAACAGGATACAATCGTAATCAAACAACCTTCAGCACATTGGACGACCAGGTGGAAGCAGATAACCCCGTAAGGCTGATGGATGCCTTTGTTGACAAGCTTAACCTTGTCAAACTGGGATTTGATAAAATAGTACACAAGAGTGAGGGTTTTAAACCCAGACCGGAGCGTCAGGGACGGCCACCTTACGAACCCGGGACACTGTTAAAGCTTTACCTGTACGGCTATCTCAATAAAATACGCAGCAGCCGTAAGCTGGAAAGGGAGTGCTACCGCAATATTGAGCTGCAGTGGTTGCTGCAGCACCTGCGGCCCAATTACCATACCATTGCCGACTTCCGTAAGGTACATGCTGCACCTCTGCAGGCAATGTTCCGGCTGTACGTACAGTTCCTGGGTGATGCAGACCTGCTGGGCAAAACAACCATTGGTATTGATGGCAGCAAGTTTAAGGCTGTGAACAGCAAGAAAAATAATTACAACCAAAATAAGATTGACAAGCACCAGCAATTTATTACAGACAAAACAGCCAAATATTTGCAGGAACTCGATAAGCAGGAAAGCAGCAACAAGGCAGATGAACTGCAGGTTAAAAAGGAAAAGATAACGCTGGGTCTTGATGAAAGCCATCCAAAACTGGCAACCAAATTACACCAAAGTAGTCTGCGCCTTAAAAAACGGCCTTAGTAAACGCAATTACAGGCAAAATACGGTGCCCTGTTTTTTGCGCTCACCACAATTTATTTTTGAAGAGACTGCTTAAACGGGCAGCTATGGTGCTTATAGAAAATTTTACAGGCCTGTTTTTCGAAAAATCAAGGTTTTTTCACACTCTGACGGTTTGGGTATTGGCGAAGGCAGGGCTTTGAAAATCGTCAGTTCAAATATAGCACAAAAGCCGATAGAAGTACAAACGTTCAATTACTTCCGTCTGCCCTGCTTTTGCCAATACCGTGTTAGCGGCAGTTTTATCGATTCGTTCTATGTCAAATATCCTGCATCTCATTATTATGTCGATTGTTTATGAAGAATCCTGACAATACGGTTATATACAACTTCCAATGTGGTCCAGGAGTTTTCACCGCTTGTATTCACGAACATAATGACTACTGTATCAATATCCTTGTAATACCGTGCAATACTCGAATACCCTGGTAATAAACCTGTATGTTCGTACACATAGATTGAAGAATAAATAGCCTGTTCATCGTGATTTAATAATGAGCCATCATTTAATGCTCTCAAAAAAATTCCAACATCCTGTGCAGTCGCAACCATTGAGCCACCAGAGATTACAAAATTTTGCGTCTTTAAATCTCCGTCATATTCAGTATAATATCCACTGACAACGTCTTTTAAATCCACTTCGTTCAGCAAGCTATAAGTATGCGTTAGTCCGAGAGTATCCAGGATTTCTTTTTTTATATATTGTCGATGGCTATAGCCCAATATTCTATCGAGAATATTGCCAATCAACAGATAGTTTGTATTGGAATAGCGATAACGACTGTCTGGCTTAAAATCGGCAGGTTTATCTAATACTAACTTCAGAAACTCGTTGGAGTTTGTAGGCAAATTAGACCAAGGCAATTTAGGGTCATCAATGAAATCGGGAATGCCACTCCGATGTTGAAGCATCATTCGCAGTGTAATTTGATTTGCATTTTCAATTCTTCCGGTCAATTCTGGTAAATAATCAGCAAGAGTTTTGTCCAACGACAAATTTTTCTTATTAATCAATTTAGCAGCAGCAACGGCGATATATAATTTGCTGATACTGGCAATTTTAAACAATGCATACGGATTTGCAGGAATTTTATTATCCCTGTTTTTCCAGCCAGCAGAATAAAATTCAGGCTCTTTACCTTTTTTATCTACATAAACAATAATGCCATCAAGATTATGACTAATTGCATTGTCAACTTGTTCCTTAACTGTATCAGGTAATGGTGCTGCCCATATCCATAATGCGTCCCATGGTGTAAATGCCACCGTGCAGATTATCGCTACAATGGGTATAATTATTTTAAGTAGTCGTTTTGTAAGTTTCATTTATTGAATTTGCGAAGACCTATCTCGCTCAAATTGCTGCTAACGAACAGGGCTTTGTGCAGGTGGGGAAATAGAATTCCGTCAGCCCGAACCGCTGCTGACTGAAAAACCGATGATGAAGTTAAATACAAAAGCCTAATAGTATTCCATCAAGCTGGAACTGAAGCACAATAGAATTACAAATGCTCATTGGTATTCCGTCTGCCCCACTTGCACAAAACCCCATGTTGGCAGAAGTTCTTTTTAGTCTTCCAATATTACCTTTCTAAATGTCAAGGAAACTCGTCTTTGTCTAACTATTTTTTGATTAAAATAATTGTCGGTTTTTACCATTTTAATTCCGTGCATCCAACAATATCTTGCGTCTTCCTTTAAAACGACCATAGAAGATTTGTCTAATAAAAATGGTATGATTTCGCTTTCATCGTCTTTGTTAGTAAAATTCATTACACATTGTGAACCCAAACTTAAAGAAGCAACGGTGTCTGAAAAGCAAGGTGGACAGTCAATATGATTGGTTATACCTTGTCCTGGCAAATATTCATTTACAATTACTTGGTCTGGCACTTCATTAAAAATTCCTTGTTCATAAAGTCTAACTGCAAACTTTGCCAACCATTCAGGCAATTCAGCAATTTTCATACTATGGTTAATGCGATGAAATTTATAGTCATACTTGTAGCCATAATGTTGAACTCTACGTTTCAAGTCATTAAGCCAAGGTTCTTTGTCAATTGAGGCAAGTAAAAAATCGTGTTCTTGTTTTGAAACGAAGTTTGGCAGATACTTTAATCCGCTAATATGGTATTCTTCATTGTGATTTTGAATACCGATTGTTTCTATTTCACCGAATAAGTTATACATATGTTTTATGCTTTTACAAATTTACTAAAATGATTTCAAAATGTCGCACTTTACTGTAAAGTTTGGCTTTACATATTTAGTGCTGTTTAGAACATCATCAAATTGAAAACCTAATAATTTTGGATACGTTTCTTTACTGCTTAAATTGGGCAGTTTTGTTTTGTACTCATTCCATTTGATGTTCAAGCTGTCGGTTTTAGGATTTTGTTGTAAAACAATAATTTTAGTTTGTGGATATTCCTTTCTTAACCTGTTAGTAAAATCAACCATTATGTTTACATCTAAACTATGGCTTGCAAATAGATACGAATAGTTAATTATGAAAATCTCTTTTTTTGAATTTATAGAAGGCAAGTAGTTGAAAATATCATTCAAGTTATTGCTTATTGAATTTGTTTTGTAAACCAAGTCTCCGAAATTTGAAATGATGCTCCAAGACTTTTCAACCATTGCATTTGCTGTGTCAATACCCATATAATTAACCTGTGATTGCTCACTATCTATGTGCTTTTTATACCAACTGTTAAATGCTACACCTGATGTGTAAGGTCCACAACCTATATCAATAAAAACAGTATGCTTGTCTTTTAAAATGTTCACTAAAAAATCGCTTTCAGTCAAGTAAAAAACATAACTACTTGTAAAGTGCATTTGAAAATAATAGTAGCAGTATAATTCAACTTTTTGGGTTGCTGTTAGGCCGTCACTATCAACATCAAAATCTGCTCGTCCTTGCTTTACGATTGTATTTCTGTGAGTATTTTTGATTTGTATAGATTCTAACGAATTTACCCCGTTAAAGTTTGGGTCTTGAATAATTCTGTTTCTAACAAGTAGGTCAACAGGGTTTTTAAAGTTTTGGATGAGTCTATTTTTCAACTCTTCTGTCAATGTTATGTAAGTCATATTGTTAATTACGGACTGCGTTTAGAATTTCTGCCAACATTAGTATTGTAGGACATACCCTTCCGGAAGCCCATTTCCTAACTTGTTGATGATTAATTGTTTGATATGTCGTTTTTTGTATTGTTTGCAATTTTCCGGTGTCGCAAATACAG
>JAAFID010000196.1 GCA_013297765.1 Cytophagales bacterium
TCTTGTCAGTGGCAAGGCTTTCTTCTGTTACAAGTTTGTTGAATGCTTTTTGTTGTTCTTCGTTCCAAAATTTCTGAAATTCATCTGAAAGTTCTTCTACATCGTTTACCAAAACCATGTTTACATTCATGAATTTCTCAATCAACTCTCGCTTGCTTCTCAATGTGCTTTCGGTATTCAATAAGTTAAAGATTTGTTTTTCTATCTTTTCTTTATCTTCTTCCTTGCCTTGTAATTTCAGCTTCATTAAAAGTTGAATAATATAACCTACATTGATATTGTCTTTGCGAATTAACTCCAGTTCAAAATCAATGTCTTGCAGTATCGATACTTGTTCTTTTTTGTCTTTTAGATTGATGCGGTCTTTCAAATCCTGATATTTGCCGCTGTAATCCTCAAATGTTTGCAAATCAATTTTTAAGTCGCTCCAAGAAAATTCAGTGTAGTGACACATTTTTTTATGCAAACGCATCATTGCTCTAAATGTCAAGATAAATTTCATTTGCTCTTCTTCTGTATATAAATCATCTACAGCATCTATGCTGGGAGCTATTGAAAACAAGTTGTTTACCTGTGCATTAAATTTTTCGGTATATACTTTATAGGGCTCTATGATGATTTCGGCAATGGCTTCCTTGTTGCTAAAAAGGGTAATCGCCTCGTCTGTTTTGTCTTTAAGATTACGAAAACATACAATATTGCCTTGTGTTTTGTTTTTATCAAAGGTACGGTTGGTGCGGCTAAAGGCCTGAATCAAGCCATGATATTGCAAATTTTTATCTACATACAAGGTATTTACATATTTGCTATCAAAGCCTGTCAAAAACATATTGGCTACTAGCAATATATCACATTCTTTGTATTTGGCTTTTTTTGCAACATCGTTATAGTAAGTATAAAAGCCTTGACTGTCTTTGCTACTATGCTGTGAACCATACAATTGGTTAAAATCATTAATATACGTATCCAATAGCTCTCTACGATGTGGGGCAAGGCCGTACAATGCCTTCGGTTCTTCTACCACACTTAACTCGTTTTTGATTTCGTAGTCTATAGGTTCTTCATTTTGGGCATAGCTAAAAATGGTAATCACTTTTAAATCATGTTCGCCTGCTTGTTTTTTCTTTTTAAACAGTTCGTAATACTGTATTACACTATCTATATCTTGCACACACATCATGGCACAAAACTTTCGTTCTTGGGTTTTGGCGTTGTGGTATTGAATAATGTAGTCGGCAATGGCGGCTTTACGTTCAGGGGCTTCCCATACTTCGGCTTCGTTGATTTTCTCTATCTTTAAATCAATGATATGCTCTTTTTGTTTAAATGTTTGAATGTATTCGACCGAAAAACGCAACACATTTTCGTCTCTAATGGCGTCTGTAATTACGTATTTGTGCAAACATTGCCCAAACAAACTACTGGTCGTTTTTTCACCATTGGCATTTTCGGCCAAAATAGGCGTACCCGTAAAACCAAAAAGCTGTATTTTAGTAAAATAACTTATGATGTTTTTGTGGGTATCGCCAAACTGACTGCGATGGCATTCATCAAAAATAAAAACCATGCGTTCGTTTTGTATGGCTTGCATTTTTGCCAGGTTCCTGCCCCATACCGCATTGTTCAATTTTTGAATAGTGGTAACGATGATGCGTACCGTAGGGTCGTTAAATTTCTGAATCAACTCGTAAGTATTATCGGCACTAGTAACACAACCCTTGCTAAATTTGTCATATTCTTGATTCGTTTGATGATCTAAATCTTTGCGATCTACCACAAAAACCACTTTTTTGATAGCGGGTATTTGCGACAAAATTTGGCTAGCTTTGAAGCTGGTCAGGGTTTTACCACTGCCCGTGGTGTGCCATATATAGCCGTTATTTTTAATATCATAGTTGCCCAATACTTCGTTTTGCTTTACTTTGTTAATGATATTTTCTACCGCATAGTATTGATACGGACGCAATACCATCAATTTTTTATCGGTTTCGTTCAGCACTATGTATTTACAAATCATTTTGCTAAGGTGGCAAGGCTCTAAAAATGTATCGGTAAAGCCATTCAGGATGTTGTTTAGCGGTTTGTTGTTTTCATCTGTCCAATGAAAGGTTTGCAAAAATTCGGGTTTGTGGGTACCAAAGTTTCCAAAATACTTAGTATTTACCCCATTGCTAATGATGAATAGCTGCACATACTGAAACAAAGCAGCACCACTGCCATAGCTATGTTTCTGATATCTATCTATTTGGTTGAAGGCTTCTTTTAGTTCAAGTCCTCTGCGTTTCAACTCTATTTGCACCAAGGGCAAACCGTTTATAAGAATGGTTACATCATATCGGTTTTTGAATTTTCCTTCCTGGCTTACTTGGTTGGTTACTTGATATTGGTTTTGGCACCAATAGTCCGAATTTAAAAATTCAAAATAAAGATTATCGCCATTATCCCTAACCAAGTGTTGCTTTTGGCGAAGCATTTTGGCTTTTTCAAAAACAGAGCCTTTGCTCAATAAGTTTAAAACTCTCTCAAATTCGGTTTGCGTAAACTGTGCGTTGCCTGTTTTGGCTAGTCCAGCTTGATTGTGTTTTTCTAATTGCCCTTTCAGGTTGCCCAATAAATCTTTTTCGCTATGAATTACAATATAGCCATAACCCAATTTTTGCAATTGGGCTATCAGTTGTTCTTCTAATATTTGTTCGCTTTGCCTGCTCATTTGTCTGGACCTTGATTTTTGGGATTAATCGGATTTACTTGATTTTTTCTAATTAAAAAATCCTTTGAATCTTTTGAGTCAAGCAAATCACGGTTTAGATTATTGTTATTATGCACTCTTTTAAATTGAAGGCTTTTTGCTCCAAAATTTATTAATAATCCAATTTCCATATTGTAAGCTTCTAAATAATTCATAGCTTGTGCTAAGTGCACATCTTCTAATAAAATCAAGGCTTTTAACTCTACCATTATACAATTTTCAACAAAAAATCTACCCTTCTTCCACCTATTTTTTCGCCTTTATAAAAAATATCCATTTCAAATTCTCTTTGAAAAGTTAAACCCATTGCACTCATTTCTAACTCCAATGCTCTTTGATAAATTACCTCTTGAAAGCCATTGCCCAATATTTTATGCACTTCCATTGAAGCTCCAATTATCTTTTGTGTTATATCTTGGTATTTCATTTTATATTTTCTCTTTTAAAAATCCTCTTTAATCCAATTAATCAAGCAAATCAAGGTTACGACATTTCAGACAAACATCTCCTGCAACAACCCTTTTTTCCACCCTTCGGTTTGGTTTATTTGGGTTTGGGCGTTGTTTATTTTTTGGTCTATGGAGGAAAGGAAATTGGCGATGAGGGTTTGTTCTTTTAAACAAGGTAAATCTATATTCATATCTTTTATGTGACTATAATATAAATGAACAATTGTACTTCCTTGAGCATAACTTGCTATTTCTTCTTTTTTATGATTTGATAAATAGTAAGCATAAAATACATTATTGATTTTTGTTTCGCTACGCAAAACTGTAATATCTCCACCTAATAAAACATCATTTTTATTTAATGCAGTAACATTTGCCAAATCTATTCCTGTTGTGGTTGTGGAACTAGGAATTAATAAATCTCCAATTTTAGATTTTATGCCATCTTCTTCATTTGTTTTGCTAACAACTTCAAAAATTACTTCATTATACTTTGTATATAATTCTCCATACAAAACACATTCATATTTTCCATTTCCATCAATTTTGCTTTTTGAAATTCCTCTTCCTTTCTCCGAATAAAAAACCTCCCCCAACTTCTTCACTTCCCAGTCTGGAAAATTGCTGCCATTTTCTTGTCTGAACCTTGATTTTTGGGATTTACTTGATTGCCTTGATTTTTTTTCTTGATTTTTTTCTTGATTATTAATTATTTCTCCTTCAAAATCATGTTCATCATGCAAATCATGTGAATCATGGTGCAGACAGAATAATTTTTGCATCACCCCTTTTTTATACGCCTCCAAAAGGCTTTTTTTCTTTTTTAGGGCCTGTAGTTTTTCATCTACAGCGGTAAGGAACGTGGCTATTTTGGTTTGCTCTAAAAGATTGGGAAGTGTTATTTCTAATGTTTTTAAATCTGAATTGTAAACATTGCTAATACTTACGCCTTTAGCTAATTTTGCAATGTTTTGTTTTAGTTTATGGTTGATAAAGTAAGAAGCGAAAATTTGAGAATAAATATTTTCTTTAGCTGGTTTTAAAATGTTGATTGTTCTTCCAATTGCAACGTCTTTAATTGTAAGTGCAGAAGCTGAACCAATATCTAAAGGGTCTTCGCCTGCTGACGGCAATAAAATTTCATCGCCATCACTAAAAAGTAATTCAGATTTATCAAGATTTGTTTTATTAATAACTTCGGTAATTACTTCATTGTACATATGGTACAATTCGCCATAACGCACACAAGGTGTTTCAAATTCAGGCGAAGCTTCATTTTGCTTAATACTTTTGCCTATTGAAAAAAGAAAAATTTCATCAAATATTTTCTTTTCCCATTCTCCATTAAATTCAGGAAAACGCAATGCAGGTACATTGTCTGCACCGTGATTTTTGTGATTTGCCTGATGGCCTTGATGTATTGTTGTTTGCTTCATGTTGTTTTTCAAAATCATATTAATCCTTAAATCCTATAAATCATGGTTCAGACTATTTTTCTTACTGCCTTTCAATACTTTTTTCTCATCGCCTTCCAATTTTCTTTGTAGCTTTTTCACATCTTCGGCAGCAGGTAAGTTTTCGGGTACTATGCCTCTTTTTGTAAGCATTTCTCTTACCGCCACATTATTATCAATATGTTCTTTTTCTATTTTGGTTTGTCCTTTCAGGTCTTTGCTTTGCACATTTAGCCCTGTCATTTCTGCGGCAAGGTCCTTTGCTTTTATACTTATGGTTGGTAAAAAATCGGCAACAGGTCTGGTATCTGGCACACCCATTTTGCGTTTCAGCATTTGGGTGTTTAGCCTAAATAGTGCTTGGTCGCCTTTGCTGCGTATGGTTGCAAATCCTTTTCCATCTACGCCACGTTCGTACAATATGCCCGATAATTGTTTTTCGGTTTGGGTTAGTTTTTCTCTGGCTTTTACTCTTTCATATTCTAATAAGCGTTGCTCTACCAACTCTGCCCTTCGGGTTTGTACAGCAAAATAGTTTTGTGCAAAAGCAATTTCTTCTTTTCGGCTATCGCCATTTTGTGCTACCAAATAACAGGCATATCTTGTAAGAAGAATATCTTCTATTTCTTTTTCAGCACCTTTAGGCATTGGTATCGTTTTCCTGACGTCAGGAAAATGATACGCCACTTCTTCACCAACGTTTTTGCAGGCATCTTTTGCCTTTTGAATTAC
>JAAFID010000197.1:0-1933 GCA_013297765.1 Cytophagales bacterium
AAGAAATTAAAATAACATTACCTGTTTTGTGTTGGAAAGGTTGGCGACCTGGCTTCTGCGACAAAGAGTACAAAGGAGACTTTACGGTAATCAATACCAATATAAAAATAAAACAACCTTTGGGTACTATCACAGGTGCAAATCCTAATTTTGATTTTTGCTTTGTTCTCACTACTAGTGCTTTAGATATTCGTAATGAAGGCTATTTTTACGATTTTAATCAACTAGGCAATTATCCAAACAATAAAACCAAAACACCTTTTGATGCTATTTATTGGAATTCTATGAATACCTATCATGCTTATATCCCTAGTGATAGGGAGGGTGGCGGTGATATGCACCAATTTATGAAAGAAGAGGTAGCACCACATATCTTATATTTGCAAAACCGTACTTTTCCAGATGGCTATACCAATACTTTCGAGGCAAGAGGTGGTATTGTGGTAGGCAAAAATGTAGATCCTGTTGCAGGTCGCTCGCAAATAGGTGCAGTAGTATGTAGCAATAGCAATGATTTAAGATTTATAGTGGGCAACGATGCCACCAACACCGTATCCTTTGAAGATGGGTTTGACAGCGGGAACGCCAATATTGAAGTAAGCAATAGGCCTTATGCCAATTGTGCCAGCACCTCCAGAACTGCTAGAAAAGATGCACCAGAAGAAGAGGAAGTACAAAAAGATGCACCAGTAGTAGCACCGAAACTAAACGCAGAAGAATTACAAATAAATGCTATCATCAACAATGAGGTAGTGAGTAAGGATGAAGTTGATTTGCTTTCCACAGAAAATGATGAAAATTCTGCCACAGTGTTGCTAGAAGCCTTGCCAAATCCTTTTGCAAATTATACCCAAATAAAAGTGGTGCTAGAGCAACAAGGCATGGTGAGCATCACTATCTTGAACAGTTTAGGCAATGAAGTAGAGGTGCTAGAGCGAGGTAAAGAACTTGCAGCAGGTAGCCACACTTTTGATTTTTATACTACACATTTTGCTAGCGGTGTTTATTATGCCAAAGCCAATATCAATGGGGTGTACAAAGTTATCAAATTGGTAATTGCGAAATAGGTTTATGAGAAATTATAACACCTTCTTTAACATCATAGGATTTTAAAGAAGGTGTTATTCTACTCCCTTTTCTATTATTGCTCTACAATCCTTTCACAAGATTTTAGCAGCAATGCTTGTGTGGCTTTGATACCTTGGGCTTCGGTCATTTTTTTTCCATCATAATGTATAGAAACTTGGATTCAACTTATAAATGCAACTTTTAGGGTTGTAAAAAACAATTATTTTTTAAAGAGAGGAGGCGGTATGTTGCCCCCTTCTCCCTAAATGGAAAATGTGTTGTACTTTTACGCCTGTCCGTCCAAAGAAATTTGTATAAGATGAAACATATTACCCAAGAGCAAAGATACACTATTTCTGCAATGCTATTGCAAGGTCTCAGCAAAACTATGATTGCAAGCTGCATTAACGTTCACAAGTCTACTGTAGGGAGAGAAATCAAGCGCAATTGTGATGAGCGGAACCTTCAGTATAAATCTGACCTGGCTACACGGAAGTGCTTAAAAAGGCACAAAGAGAAGCCCAAGCATACCATCTATACACCTGAAATGGGCGTTCAAATTGAACATTTGTTGAGGTTGAAATATAGTCCAGAGCAAATTCATGGAAGGTCTAGTTTAGAGGGAATAGCCATGATAAGCCACGAAGCCATCTATCAAAAGATATGGGCAGATAAAAAGGAAGGCGGCATACTTCATACTCATTTGAGAAGTAAAGGTAAAAAGTACCGAAAAAGAGGTGCACTCAAAGATAAAAGAGGGCAAATTTCCAATAAGCGACATATCTCTGAACGCCCAGCCATTGTTGAAGAGAAGAGTAGAATAGGCGATTTAGAAATAGATACAGTGATAGGTAAAAACAATCAA
>JAAFID010000197.1:1943-5379 GCA_013297765.1 Cytophagales bacterium
CTTCTCCCTAAATGGAAAATGTGTTGTACTTTTACGCCTGTCCGTCCAAAGAAATTTGTATAAGATGAAACATATTACCCAAGTTACAGAAGCTACCATTAAAGCATTATCAGATTGGAACTGGATTAAAACAATCACTTCAGATAATGGGAAAGAATTTGCATTTCATGAACAGATAGCCAAAGCCTTAAATGTTGATTATTATTTTGCAACTCCCTATCATAGCTGGGAAAGAGGAGCAAATGAAAACACAAATGGGTTAATCAGGCAATATATTCCGAAGAAAACAGATTTTTCAACCATTACAGACGAATACGTGCAAATGGTAGAAGATGAACTAAATAACCGACCAAGAAAAAAACATGGATATTTGACCCCAAAAGAAGTAATTTTAAAAGAAATTAATAAATCGGATTAAGTTGCATTTATCACTTGAATTCGCCAATTATTATAAATATATAAACTTTTAAAGTAATTTATTAGTCAAAAAAAATGAAAAATAAATTAAAGGATGGAATTGGGGAAGATTTATGGCTATTGGGCGTAGGGTAGACATGGTGATTAATAATAGAAAAATTAAATAATCAATTCCTCTATTTGCTCTAAAATCTGAGGAGCTGTTTTTTCAATAGTGTAATAACTAGAAATTCGGTTCTTTAAATATGTTCCCATTTCATTCCTCTCGATTGGCTTATCTATCAAGTCAGTTATTCGTAGGCAAAGTGCGTTTATATCCCCGTAAGGTACGATAAATCTTTTATCATAATTTACAATTTCACAAGGTCCACCAGATTTATCAAAACACAATACAGGTTTACCAGCCCAGCCTGCCTCGGCAGTCACTAGAGAAAAGGATTCGTCTCTAGAAAGCATTAAGAAAATATCTGCAATTTGCATATAATCCGAAACATTAGATTTACTTGCAATTTGATTTACAACCGAACCCAAATTCATTTTATGAATATCGTACATCATTTGTAAATAGGATTCATCTTGCTCTGAACCACCTAGCCAAATTAACATAATATCATTTCTAACTTTAGAAATTTGATACGCTAGTTGCATAAAAAAATCTGTCCCTTTGTGCCAACCTAGCCAACCACAGCACAACAATATTTTTTTTTCTGTAGCAATTCCCAATTGTTCTTTTAATCGCAAATTATTAGTTATAGGAGCGTTAATGCTTATAGCACCAGGTATCACGTTAATATTTTTTCTTATATTAAAATCACGAATTAGAACCCCTTTAACTGATTGAGAAACGGATATAAAAGAATAGCTAACCAAAAAATTATAATCGACATAACCATTTTTATTCCACAATTGTAGGGTCTTTTCCCCTTCGTGTACGTGAGTTAAAATTTTGTTTTTTAAAACTTTGGCAAAGTGCACTAGTAAATTGCCATTCCTAGCAGTATTGCTATAGGTTAAAACAACATTATTTGTACGTTGAATTTTTTTGATAAATAATTTTGAGATAAATCCATCATTAAGTAAACCTATTTTCTTCAATATTTTTACAAATAAAAGTCCAAGTTTGAACTTTGATAAATTAAAGGTCACTATATTATTCCATAAATATACTTTTCCTAATTTTTGAAAGTTTGGCAATAATACGCCACCATCTTGCAATATAAAAATAAACTTATAGGAGGAGTTTTTACTTATCCAATCAAAAATGTCTAATAACAAAATAGGTGTACCTGTACGTGTAGCATCTGTAGAAATAATTAATATAGTTTTGGTATTCATTGTTTAAAATTCTCTATTTGCTTTTTACTGATTTATAGTACTTAATAAAATAAACCATGTTTATCTTAGTAAATAAATACAGTAATGATAACATTTTCTGCTTACTCTCCTGCATGCGTATTTTATGAATAATTTTGGAATATATGGATGAATTTATTAGCTCAACTTCATCTTGATTAGGTGAATGTTGTCTTATGATTTCATATTTTAATCTCAGAAGCCAGTTTGTATAATTTTTTATAGATAAAAGGGTAGGATAAGAGTTGCCTAAATAGTACCAAAAATTGGTTAATTCTTTATGAAAATTTGCAGGTATTCCCACTAACTGACGAATATATGTATCATTTATTTCTAATGCCAAATGGAACACATTATTAGTATTACTATGGTACTCACTTTTATCTAATTTGCGGTAGTGTATAAATACCTCATTTATTCGATGTAATATACCAAATTTAGAAATGCGAATCCACATTTCGTAATCCTCTGTTGGACGTAATTTGGTATCGTACTGTTCTTTTTTAAGAATTTCACTTCGCACCATGATACTAGGATGGCAAATTGGATTGTCCCACAGTAATTCCCAAGGGATAAATACTGGCGTCTTTTCATTCCAACGTATATCACCTAACACTCCATTTTCATTCATGTAACGCATATTTGTACTACAGCCAATTAGCTTAGCATTGGTAGCTAACAATTCTATTTGCTTTGCAAACCTTTGTGGAAGACTTATATCATCTGCATCCATCCTTGCAATGTAAGAACCAGATGCTAATCTAATACCTTCGTTCAAATGATATATATAACCTTTATTGACTGCTGAATGTATGACTTTAATTCTTTTATCATCAAAGGAATTTATGATGGCAAGGGATTTATCAGTAGATCCATCGTCAAATATCAAAAATTCAAAGTCAGCAAATGTTTGATTTAAAATACTTCCAATTGCCTCTCGCACATACCTTTCTGTATTATACACTGGCATGATGACAGATATGGTAGGTGTATTGTTAATCATTCGTTTTTTAAAATTTTTTATCTTTTTAAATTAAAGTTTTTTTGACAAAGTCTTCTATTGGCATGCCAAGTGAAGGCATCTGGTGTGAGCGAATTTAGAGTGCCTTGCTTACCTCACTTCTATTAGATTCTTCACTGCGTTCAGAATGACAAAGTAAGTCGCTCATAATTATAAATTAATGTTAAAAATGTCAAAGCTCTTTTTGTCATGCCGAGTGTAACGAGGTATCTGGTGTGTGCTAGGTAGAATGTTCTAAGTTGCCATACAATTATCAGATTCTTCACTCCGTTCAGAATGACAAAGGCACTACAACCTCACCCAACCCTCAGGAATCAAATCTTGTGTATTTCTGGTAGTATCGTTGTACCATTTTTGTGGGGCTATTACTATTTTATCTTTATAGCTATTCAGCCATGCCGCCCACCAACTGAATGTACTGTTTGCTAAAATATTGTGCTTACAGTTACTCATCATTCGCAAATCTTCGTAATCTGTTTTGTCGTTGTTTTGGTCAACAAAGGTATGCGCAATGTTGATTTGTAAGTTTTCTTTGGCCCAAGATATTTCGTCAGAAAATACAAATATATGTGGGGTATCCACTTGCTTTTGTATATGTGCTATGGCTTTATAATAATAATCTAGGGGACTTAGCCCATGAGCTTT
>JAAFID010000198.1 GCA_013297765.1 Cytophagales bacterium
ACCCCAGTAAAGGTAGAGGCAATGTCAGAGAAATTTCTCAATGCCCATATAGCTGGCATTATTGGCTTTGAAATCTCTATAGACGAGGTGCAATCTGCTTTCAAACTTTCTCAAAATAGAGATGATAAAAACCACCACAACATAGTGCAGTCGTTGATACAAAAGGGCGATGCCAATTCGGTAGCTGTGGCTGCAGCGATGGAGAAACAAAAAATTAAAAAATAAATAGTTGTTCATAATTTTTTAATAACTTAAATTATTGCTATATATCATCATTTGTTCAAATATTTAGGAGTTTCCAAATGTGGGAAATAATTGTACAATGAGTTCGTAAAAAGTTATCTTGATTTAATTTAAAACGCTACTTTATTAATATTAAAAAGCAATAATAACCATGCAATTCGCTGACATAAAAAATGATATTGCATTTCGCAAAATTTTTGGAAATGAAAATAAAACAGAGATTTTAATTTCATTTTTAAATGCTGTTTTAAAATTAGAGAATCAAAAACAAATTATTTGGATTGAAATTCTGAATCCATATCAATTGCCACGAATAGTGGGTTCTAAAGCTACAATTTTAGATGTTAGAGCAAAAGACAAAGCTGGCAATACTTATATTGTTGAAATGCAAGTTACAGACAAAAAGGGGCTTGACAAGAGAATTACTTTTTACAGTGCGAGAGGTTATGCATCCCAATTAGACGCAAGTGAAAATTATTACAAATTAAAACCAATCATTTTCATTGGTATTTTAGATTTTGAATATATGGCAAGCCCTAATTATATGTCAAGGCATTTAATTTTAGACGTAGAAACGCAGGAGCATAAATTAAAAGATTTAGAATTTACTTTCATAGAGTTACCAAAATTCAATAAAACTGAACATGAATTACTTTCTTTGGTTGAAAAATGGATTTATTTTATTAAAAATGCAGAAGCACTCAATGTTATTCCACAAAGCATCAATGATGAAGGGTTAAAATTAGCTTACCATGAAGCAGATAAACATACATGGACAAAATCTGAATTAGAAGAATACGATTATGTGCGAATGAGAGAAACTGATGAGGTGACACGAGAAATGTTTGTAATAGAAAATAGGAGTATAGAAATTGCGAAAAATGCAATACTAGCTGGTGCTACCGATAATTTCATTGCAGAAATTACTGGTTTAAGAAATGACCAAATTCAAGAGTTGCGGAATGGTAAATAAGATTACTTCAATATGTAACATTGAATTGTTGAACAATTAAATCTACAGTTTTTTATATGGAAAGTTCTACCAAAAAATTAGTTTCAATTAAGAATCCATGTCATCAAGAATGGAGTAAAATGAATGCGAATTCAACTGGAAGACATTGCACTTTGTGCAATAAGACTGTGGTTGACTTTACCGCTATGACAACCGATGAAATCAAATTCTACTTTAACACTACAGCTGGAATGCGAACTTGTGGTAGGTTTAATTCATCTCAAATAGACATCAAACAGAATTATATTCAACGAAAACTTTCAGAGACTTATCTTTATATAGACTCCAAAATATCACACCGATTGATTAAGGTATCCATGTTGTTAATTCTTAGCAGTGCGATGACTTTAGCAGGTTGTAACAATCAAACAACAGGCGATTCTATATTGATTGAAGATAATAGTTGCACTAAAAAAGATACACTAACAATTGGGGAACCAATTTATGTAGCTCCTAAAGATTCCCTAAAATAATTTTATTTGCAACTCAAAGTTTGAGAGAATAAAAACTACGCAGCCCCATAAATCTTCCGTGACTGCCTAATTTGTGACTACTTGGCTCCTATAGCCTCTAGCATTTCCTTGCTCGTAGGTTTTGTGCCGCTAGAAAAGAATTTTACCAATTCCCCTTTTTCATTGATGAGATATTTGCAAAAATTCCAGCTTGGGGCAGCATCGTTCCAGCCATTTTTACTTTTATCGCTCAACCATTGGTAAATGGGTGCTGCATCTTTTCCTTTTACATGTACTTTTTCGAACAATTGAAAAGTAACGCCATAATTTTTTTGGCAGAAAGATTGAATTTCCTTTTCAGCACCTGGCTCTTGACCACCAAAGTCATTGCAAGGAAAGCCTAGTATTACCACCTTATCGCCATGCAACTGGTGCAGCTTTTGCAAATCTTCATACTGTGGTGTATAGCCACATTCAGAAGCGGTATTCACAATCAAAATCTTCTTGCCTTTGTATTGTGCAAAATCAATTTCTTTACCTTCTATTGATTTTACTTTAAAATCATAAATACTTCCTTGCATAGTGATCAGAGTAGTTTCGGGTGGTTTGCTCTGTATCTCACCTTTGCCAAAGCAAGAAGTAAAAAACATGATGAGCGTGTAAGGTATTTTTCTAAGAAAGTTCATAAAAGTATTTTTTAAGTTTGATATATAGTAATAACAAAAATTGAGCCCTCAGGTTTGGATTACTACATCTTTTCTGGCACTTCAATACCTAGTAGTAACATAGATTTTTTTATTACACCTGCCACTACTGCCGACAAGGCGATACGAAACTGAAGCAAATCTTGATTTTCTTCATTGAAAATAGAGACTTCGGTATAAAAACGATTGTACTGTTTGGCTAAATCGTACACATATTGTGCTATGATAGAAGGTGCGTAAACATTGGCTGCCTCGGCAATTTTATCAGGAAAATCTTGAAGCAAATGAATCGTATCTCGCTCTGTAGGGTGTAACATCAGTTTGGCAATATCGAGTTGGGTACTGGCTATGGACAACTGTTTTGCTTTACGCAAAATAGAGGAGATACGTGCATAGGTATATTGAATAAATGGTCCAGTATTGCCCTGAAACTCTACTGACTCTTGCGGGTCAAAAAGCATCCTCTTTTTAGGGTCCACCTTAAGCAAGAAATATTTTAACGCCCCCAGCCCTAGTTTTTGATATAATTCTGCCGCCTCTTGCTCGCTAAAACCCTCTATTTTTCCTAGTTCTTTAGTATGTGCTGCTGCTGTGTCTATCATTTCTTGCACCAAATCGTCGGCATCGACCACAGTTCCCTCACGAGATTTCATTTTGCCCGAAGGTAAATCTACCATGCCATAAGAAAGATGATAAACGCCCGCAGCATATGGCTTATTTAATTTTGCCAACACCAATTTTAACACCTTAAAATGATAATCTTGCTCGTTGCCCACTACATAGATTGATTTTTCACAGCCAAATTCTTTGTATTTAAGTTCAGCCGTACCCAAATCTTGGGTCATATATACCGAAGTACCGTCGCTACGCAACAATAGTTTTTGGTCTAGCCCATCGGTGGTAAGGTCTATCCATACAGATCCATCTTCTTTTTTAAACAATACACCCTGCTCTAGCCCTTCATTTACTAGGTCTTTACCTAGCAAATAGGTATTCGATTCGTAATAAAATTTATCAAAATCGACACCTATACTTTTGTAGGTAGCATTGAACCCATCATACACCCAGCCATTCATTTGCTGCCAAAGTGATATAGTAGCATCATCGCCCTGCTCCCACTTTAGTAACATTTGCTGGGCTTCTAGCATCACGGGGGCTTTCTTTTCGGCCTCTTCTTTAGGCATACCGCCTAGCACCAAAGTTTCTATTTCGGCTTTGTACAATTTATCAAACAACACATAGTATTTGCCTATCAAGTGATCGCCTTTCATACCAGTAGTATCAGGCGTTTCACCATTGCCAAGTTTTATGTATGTCAAAATTGATTTGCAAATATGAATGCCTCGATCATTGACTAGATTAGCCTTTACCACATCGTACCCAGCCGCTTTTAAAATCTCGGCAACAGAATAGCCCAAAAAATTATTTCTCAAATGTCCTAGATGCAAAGGCTTGTTGGTATTGGGCGACGAGTATTCTACCATTACTCTAATGTTATTTTTAGGCAACGTTCCAAAAGCAGCATCGGTAAAAATCTCTTGAAATGTTTGCAACCACAAATGGTCGGCAATAGTAATGTTCAAAAACCCCTTTACTACATTGGCCTTAGCAACTACAGGGAAATTGGCAAGCAAATGGGCACACAAAAGATTTCCTGTATCCTCTGGCGATTTTTTGGTCAATTTTGCAATACTGAAAGTAACGAAAGTGTATTGCCCCTCAAATTCTGCTTTTGTAGGCTGTAATAGTACTTCAGTCGTTGCAATTTGAATGTTAAAAAGTGCTACCAAACTCTCTGTTATTGCCTGCTTTATTTGCAGTTCTATTTTAGTCATGTAATTTTTATCTTTATTATGGAAATGTTAAGAAATACGTTTTGAATTTCATTATGTCATCAATTGTATTTGCTCCATTGCAAAGATTGTAATTTTATACCAATATTGTAGGCTGCATTGCAGCATGGACATACATAATTTTACAATTTCACTATTAGATAAACACCACACCCACCAATAAAAATGGACAGATACATTGACCTGATTGAGCAAACTTTTTATTTTCCTACAGAAGAATTTAAAGTAGAAAACAATGAACTATTTTTTAACAATGTGCCGTTGATGGATATTGTGAATACGTACGGAACGCCTTTAAAACTGACCTATCTGCCCAAAATAAGTTCACAAATTCAAAAGGCAAAAAAGATTTTCAACGAGGCTATTCAAAAAAATAATTACACAGGCACATACACTTATTGCTACTGTACCAAATCTTCGCATTTTAGTTTTGTGCTAGAGGAAGCTTTAAAGAACGACATCCATATCGAAACCTCATCGGCCTACGATATACCCATTGTGCGAAATTTATTTAAAAAAGGGAAAATTACGAAAGACAATTATATCGTTTGCAACGGATACAAACGACCTGAGTACACCGAATACATTGTAAATCTAATTAATGATGGGTTTACCAACTGCATCCCTATATTAGACAATTTAGATGAATTTGATACGTATCAAACCATCACTAGCCCTTGTAAAATAGGGGTTCGGCTAGCCTCTGATGAAGAGCCAAAATCTGAATTTTACACTTCACGGCTTGGTATTCGGTACAACGATTTGATAGATTTATACAAATCAAAAATAGAACCTAATCCTAATTTCAAACTAAAGATGCTGCATTACTTTATCAATAGCGGCATTAAGGATACCACCTATTACTGGAGCGAATTAAGCCGATTTATACACATGTATTGCGAGCTAAAAAAAATCAATCCCGACCTTGACAGTATTGATATTGGAGGTGGTTTTCCTATAAAAACTACCGTACATTTCGATTATGACTATGCCTACATGGCCGATCAAATTGTAA
>JAAFID010000199.1 GCA_013297765.1 Cytophagales bacterium
ATACTTTGGGTGCTGCGGTTATCAAACATTTGGTAGCAAGTATTCCCAATCTTGATAAGGAGCGAATTGAAGACGTGATAGCTGGCAATGCTACACCCGAGGCTGAGCAAGGGCTAAACATAGCCCGTATGATTTCCTTGATGGGTTTAGATACTGTTAAAGTACCAGGTATGACTGTAAATAGATATTGTTCTTCTGGATTGGAAACGATAGCTATTGCTCACGCAAAGATAAAAGCAGGCATGGCCAATTGTCTTATTGCTGGTGGTGTAGAGAGTATGAGTCCAATTCCTTTTGGGGGTTGGAAAGTAGTGCCAAATTACGATGTGGTTACCGCCAATGCTGACTATTACTGGGGTATGGGGCTTACTGCCGAGGCTGTCGCAACGCAATACCATATTTCTAGAGAAGATCAAGATTTGTTTGCTTACCATTCGCATCAAAAGGCAATGAATGCTCTTAAAAATGGGTATTTTAAAAATGATATAGCTCCAATTACTGTAAAGGAAACTTACTTAGACGAAAAAGAGAAAAAGAAAATCCGTGAATACATAGTAGATACTGACGAAGGACCACGTGCTGATACTTCTGTAGAAGCATTGGCAAAGCTAAAGCCAGTATTTGCAGCCAACGGTAGCGTTACTGCTGGCAATTCATCTCAAACGTCTGATGGGGCAGCCTTTGTGATGATGATGTCGGAAAGTATGGTAAAAGAATTGAATCTTAAGCCTATTGCCCGACTGGTTTCTTATGCTGTTGCTGGTGTTGAGCCTCGCATTATGGGCATTGGGCCTATTGATGCTATTCCTAAGGCGTTGAAAATGGCCAACATGAATTTGCAAGACATAGATTTGATTGAGTTGAATGAGGCATTTGCTTCCCAATCGCTTGCTATCATTCGTACCTTAGGGCTAGATACAGAAAAGTTAAATGTAAATGGTGGGGCGATTTCTCTAGGGCATCCGCTGGGGTGTACGGGTGCAAAACTATCTGTTCAAATATTTAACGAACTGAAAAGAAGAAACAAAAAGTATGGCATGGTGACCATGTGTGTTGGTAGTGGACAGGGGGCAGCAGGGATATTTGAAATGCTGTAGTAATGGAATAAAAAGACCTTATAAACTCATTATAAGTTTGCAATACTTCAATTCAGTTCTTTGGAATGAAAATTAAATTTTTTATTCGAAAGAACTGAAATTTTTATTTAATCATTTCCCTATATTTTTTAGCGATATAAATAAACCCAAAAGCCTCGCCATTTTCTTTGCCTGTATGTTTGTGGTGAATTTTATGGGCACGAATTATTTTTTTCAAATAAGAATTCTCGGCTATAAATTTTATTTTTATTCTGCGATGCACAATTACATCGTGAAATATAAAATATATAGCTCCATAGATACTTACTCCTATACCTATCCAAAATAAAATAACAGGTCCTTGTTCTAGCCCAATTAAAATAAGGGCAATGGCCAAGCCCGAAAAGAAAATACTAAAAGCATCATTTAGTTCAAAAGTACCGTGCCGCTCGCTATGGTGCGACTGATGTAACGACCACAGGAAACCATGCATGATGTATTTGTGTGTAAACCATGCAACACCTTCCATAGCGACTACAGCAAGTAGCATTGCCAATATATTAATTACCATTTTACAGTTCTATTAAATATGTTTTAATTTTTTCCATCAACCACATAGGGGTAGATGTTGCCCCGCAAATCCCTATAGTGTTGCCTTGCTGAAACCATGCTGTTTCTATGTCTTCAATTTTACTCACAAAATAAGTATGCTCGTTGATGGCCTTACAAACATTGTAAAGCACTTTGCCATTCGACGATTTTTTGCCCGATACAAAAATAATCACATCGTGCATGGCAGCAAAATTTTTCAATTCTATATCACGGTTGGACACCTGCCTACAAATGGTGTCGTTGGCATTTACCTCTATTCCATTTTGGGCTAATTTTTCTTTGATGTTGTAAAATTGTTCGGTGCTTTTGGTAGTTTGGCTATAGAGTGTGATTTTGGAAGGCATATTTGCCAAATCCAATTCTTCAAAATTTTCAAACACCTTTGCATTGTCATTGGTCTGTGCCTTTAGCCCAATGATTTCGGCATGACCATGCTTGCCGTAAATATAAATTTCCTCTTCTTTGTCAAATGAATTTTTGATGCGGTTTTGTAATTTCAATACTACAGGGCAAGAGGCATCTATCAATTCTATGTTATTCTCAAGTGCTATTTGGTAAGTAGCCGATGGTTCACCATGGGCACGAATCAGCACTTTGCAATCTCTCAAATCTTTCAGTTGCTCGTGCGATATTATTTCAAGTCCTTTTTCTGCAAGCCTTGCAATCTCTTCGTCGTTATGCACTATGTCGCCAAGGCAATACAGCTTATGCTCTTCATCTAATATATCTTCCGCCATTTCTACAGCGTAAATAACGCCAAAGCAAAAGCCTGAAGTTGCATCGATAGTGACTTGTAATTGAAGCATAAATTTATTTTAATTTTGAAACAACAATGGTCAGTTAAAGTTTTATTTCAAATTCAATTTATTTCCTCAAAACACATGCAACCGATGTTTTACATAAGTCTGAAACAATAGTGCCAGCTTGTGTTTGTCGGTAATGCGTATGCGTTCATTTTGTATTTTGGAAGATGGTGTAGCTTGTATTTTTTCTAATAATTTTTTGTAATACATATAGGCTAAGTGTACGCCTAGTCTTGCACCTTTGGGCAATTGTTTTATTCCTTCGAAAGCATGTTTAAAATCCTCGTGAATGGTGGCTTCAATTTCATTTTTTTGTTGTTCGGTGAACGCTTCAAAATCCACATCGGGAAAATAAGTACGTTTGCGTTCTTTGTAATCACTTTTAATATCACGCAAAAAATTTACTTTTTGAAATGCCGCTCCCAGCCTGCAAGCCGAAGGTTTTAGTTTTTGATATTCTGCCTCGTCACCTTCACAAAAGACACGCAAACACATCAAGCCCACTACCTCCGCAGAGCCATAAATATATTCTTCATAACCAGTATTGTCGTATGATTGATTGTACAAATCCATTTCCATACTTTTTAGGAAAGCCGCTATCAAAGGGCGTTCGATATGGTATTTATTTACCACCAATTGAAAAGATTGCAACACAGGGTTCAGGGAAATTTTTTCTTCAATGGCTTGATAGGTATCCGCAGTGAACCGCTCTAGCAACGATTTTTTATCGTGGTTGTGAAAGGTGTCTACAATTTCATCGGCATAGCGCACAAAGCCATAGATGGCGTACACAGGCATACGGTATTTTTCGGCAAGTACTTTTATGCCTAGCGAGAATGAAGTGCTGTAGCGGTTAGTAATCAGTTTGCTGCACTGTAGTGCAGTGTTATTAAATAGTTCCTCCATGTTCTTCTAATATTCTTTCTGTAGCCAATCGAGAACTGATTACTACGATAGGTAGCCCTGTACCTGGAGTGGTCGAGGCACCAACATAATAAAGGTTTTCGTATTCTTCGTCTTTGTTGCTTGGTCGCAATGCACCTATTTGGTTCATGCCATGTGCTAAACCTAAGCCGCTTCCTTTGTATAAGTTAAACATTTTTTCCCATTCAATGGGGTCATAAATAGTACGAGTCACTGTATTTTCTTTCAAATCAAAATCAATTCTTTGCGACAAATCAGCAATGATGGTATCTGCAAGGGCTTCACGGTCACTCCAATCTTTTTTGTATCGCAAATCGGGCATGGGGCAAAGTATAAATATATTCTCGCAGCCTTCAGGAGCACATTCTGGATTTGACTTCGAACTTACATTTACATAGTAATAAGGCTTGTTAGGCGACACTCCAGTTTTAAAAATCTTATCGGCATAGTCTTTAAAATTTTCTCCTAAAAAATAATTATGGTGGTGTATGTTTTCTAGCTTGCCCTTCACGCCTAGGTAGATGGTGAATGGCGAAAGTGTCCAATCCATTTTGTCTAGTTTGGCTTCGGTGTATTTTTTTCTACCCAGTATATTTCCTCTAAATGCAGCGGCATCGGCATTGCTTACAAACACATCTGCCGACCAAGTTTTGCCGTGCTGATCGACAAAGCCTTTCAGCGTTTTGCCTTCTTGTACAAATTGCTTGATTTCGGTATTATAAATTATTTCTACCCCATTATTTTTTAACAATTTTACAATTTCTTCGGTGATGGTGTACATGCCACCTTTCACATTCCAATAGCCATCGTGCACGAGTTCGGTATAGTTTAACAAACTGTAAACCGCAGGAGTATCAAATGGAGTAGCACCCAGGAAAAACGCCACTAGCGAAAATATAATTTTTACTTCTTCTGTCTCAAAATGCCGCTCTAGCTCGCTCCACATCGAGCGAAAAAGTTTGGGCCCATGTTTTAATGGCACTTTTGTTAACTGATACAAGTAATCCATTTTGCCATCAAAATTTTTTTTGATTACCCTATATTCTGTATCGTCAAAAACTTCTTTGGCAGCCTTCAAATATGCTGTAGCCTTGCGTACAAAATCTTTTTCATCGACAAATTCTGTAGCTAGTTTTTCTAGATTTTTATGAATCAAATAGGGCTTTTTTTTGTAAGAGAAATATACAGAATACAATGGGTCAAGTGCATTGAACTGTAACGGATTTGCTATTTTGCAATAGTCAAAAAGTTCTTTAAACTCGTAGCTCATGCTAAAAAATGAAGGACCTACATCGAAAGTAAAACCGTCTTTTTTTAGTTGATTTAACCTACCACCAGCTTGATGGTGTTTTTCTATGATGGTAACTTTATAACCTTTGGACACCAATCTTAGTGCGGTAGCTAACCCGCCTAGCCCTGCACCTATTATTAATGCTGTTTTGCTCACTTGAATGTATTTGAATTAAAAATTGAAGACCTTAATTTATATTATTTATACATACATAAATGCCAAACAGTATAAAATGTTTTCGTTAATAAATTATTATCATTCATCATACCATTGTCATTCTAATTTTTAGTTGTTATTTTTATACAAGTTTCTCTGTAAAATTATTATGTTGAATAAATTGCTTGCCAATATTCCATCGCCACTCAAATCGTTTTATTTTATATTTTCGGTTTGTTTTTTTGTGTGGATGATGTTTTTTGATACCAATGATTTTATTAATCAGTTCCGCATGTCGAGCAAGCTAGACGACCTAAAAAGCGAAAAAGCCTACTACGAAGAAAAAATTGTAGAAGTAAAAGAAGAAAA
>JAAFID010000002.1 GCA_013297765.1 Cytophagales bacterium
ATAGCCAATGGAACCAATGCTGACCAAGCTACCGCAGCCATAGACGTGCCTACATCTTTTAGGGCTAAAGTAGGTAGCAATTATTCTAATGTGGTAAATGTAACCGTTACCAACCCACCCGCAAAAGCAACCCTAACTGGACCAGCCAATGCAACAGCTACTTGTGAAGACAATGTAACAGGCTATACGCTAACATTAGCCCCAGTAGAAAGCAATGCCGACTATACACTTTATAAAGATGACCAAGTACAATCTGCATTTACACTTGTCAATGGCAAATTCAGTGGCTTAAAACAAGCAGGGGTTTACACCGTAAAAGCCAACCTTATAGAATCGCCTACTTGTATCAGTGATATGACAGAGACTTTCACCATTGCACCGGCCATATATCCAACCAAGTTTACAGTATCGGGCGGTGGTTCTGCATGTGCCAATGCGGTAGGTGGCAATGCCAACATAGTATTGAGCGGTTCACAAATAGGGGTAATTTATGCCTTGAGTGATCAAACTACTTCACTACTAGGCACAGGTGCTATACTTACTTTTTCCAAAACTTTAACTTCGGCCAATGCTGGCACCTACAGTGTAATTGCTTTAGACACCTTGACACAGTGCCAAAGTGCTATGAATGAAGTTGCCGAAATAACAATTAGAACAGGAGTTGGTACTCCTACGTTGGTTGGTGAATCCACCTATTGCAACAAAGGTAGCAACGGCATAGCAGTAGTGGTGGACAATGCTACAAGCAAAGTTTGGAGCCTTAGCCCACCCAGTGCAGGTGCTATAGACCAAACAGGAAATGTAACCTGGAATGATACCTACACTGGAAAGGCTATCATAAAAATAGTCGTAAGTAATGAAGATTGTGGTACCGAAACAAAAGAGGATACTTTAACAACCACCCTTACAGCCACACCACAATCAAGCCCTATAATGGGAGATAGTTTGGTATGTAGAGGCAATATTGTTATCTATTCTGTAAAACCACAAGCAGGCATTACCTACAACTGGACAATAAATGCCAATACCACCGTAGAAAAAGACGACAGCAAAGGCATTATCACCGTAACCTATATGGAAGACCTAAGCAAAGAAGGAGCTACGCTAAGTGTAACACCCACTTCTATTGGTTGTGGTCCTGGTCAAGTGCAGAGCAAACAAATCAACAAAGACAATGGCTGCGACCTGTTTGTACCCAATATCTTGACCCCCAATACCGCCGACAACAACAGTGTGTGGAAGCTAGAAGGCGTAGAGAACTACCCCAAGATGAGCATCCAAATCTTCAACCGATGGGGAGCCGAAGTACATAGCCATAGTGGTAAATACGACAAACCTTGGGACGGCACTACAGGCGGCAACCCACTACCCACCGCTACCTATTACTATGTGATAGACAAAAACGACGGCACAAGCAAAATCACAGGTAGCGTAACGGTGGTAAGAGAATGATGAATTAGGAATGATGAATCCATAGCCCACGGATTCGTCCGTGGGCACAAAGAAATAATACCATATCAAATTCAATAGCCAAAAAATACAACTATTTGTAACAAGTAATTTGTTAGAAAACTCCACTTATGAAATCACCTGTATCGAAGGCAAGAGCCTACAAACCGCTGTAGTGATTGGTGGCAGTATTGCCATAGGAAATCTAAAAACAGGAATTCTCCTAATCAAAATAAAAACCGACCTAGACGATAGGGTGCAGCCGTTCGTGAAAGAATAGTTTTGCATTCCATATTAAAGCAGAAGATTTCTTCTATTTCTAAATATTAATTAACTCAATTAAATATGGAAAAATATCACCTATGTATTTTTGTGCTCGCCCTAGCAATTTGGGTATAATGAAGGCATTAAAAAATACTTTTGTGATAAATCGCAATTATTAAGTAGTTCTTAAAGTAAGTAGTACTTAGCCCATTATTCAAGTTTTTGCTCAATTTATTACTTCTTTAAGTTGTTATTAATGTAAAAACTACCGCATAAAAATTTATTAAAAAAAATAACTCAACCCCTTTAACTAATATGAAAACGCTAAAAAATTTATCATTCATCCTCCTTAAAGTCAGAAATATTCTTTTCTCTTTTTTCTTCCTGTTATTGTTTCCTTTGTACATCTCGGCTCAAAGTCAAAAGTCGACATTTGTATCAAGTACGCCAAATGATTGGGGAGTAGTAAAAGCCCCACTACCGAATAGTTTTTTTGCTGGCATGTGGACGAAAGTAGTTGCACCAATAGGCAGTGGTATTAAAGGAAATGACTATCCTATAAATTTCATTGCCCCCGAGGGAAACATAATAGGGGTAAGCGGAAATCTTAATTTTGGTGGTGGTAATCCATGGATGTACAATGCTAATACAATGACAGGCGATAGCAAAGGCAAGTATTTAGGTGATTGGGCATTTTATTTGCAAACGAAAACCGAGCAAGAGTGTAGAGGTTGGATATATATTGGCTTTTATGTACAACGAGTTGGTGGTACAACAAGGATGACTACTTATGCCAAAATCAATACTACTGGTGCAATTGAACAAAGTGAAACTACGCCAGAAAATAGGATATACAATATAAATGAAGTTAATATAGGTGGCACAAGTACAGGTGCAGATCCTATGTATATGCAACATTTAAAAATAATCGATATGCCCAATACACCAACGGCAGCACAAATAAATGCAATAGCTTTAAATACAAATCCCGATCTGACAGCTTGGGGCCACTGGCCACTTATATCGGGTGGCGTTAATGATGTTTCAGGAAATGGTAGAACCATCTTAAATAAAGGGAAATGGTATGCTGGGGTTGATGGACCTAATCTAAATGTTACCCCAATATTAGCTGATAGTATAACTTTAAATAAAAAAGAAATAACCTTAGGTATTAGTCAAACTATTCAATTGCTGCCCATCATACACCCTAGCACAGCTACTAACCAAAATGTAACATGGACATCTTCAAATAAAAATGTGGCTGATGTTACTAATACTGGTATAGTAACAGCAAAAGCGTTAGGTTCTGCTATAATAACTGTTACCACAACCAATGGAGGAAAAACAGCTACATGCAAAGTAAATGTTAGCGATGTAGTGCTACCTGTTGCAGAAAACGTAGCTCCGTTAGGTATAGGTTACGGATGGTCGGATATTCCTTTCGCTACCTCTACCAGTAACACAACTAGGATTGCAATAACTGGAATAAATGATGGCGACAAAGCTACAAATGAACCTATACCGGATTGTACCATTGGGCAGGCCTGGCAGGCAGTGGGTGTTGTATGGACAGTTGCACAGTCGGCGAGCAAAGTGGTATTCTACAATGGCTCTTTTATAGATGGTAATGGATATTTTACATCTGGTATTAAAATACAATCGTCTATAGGTGGTAATAGATGGACAGATGTGGCTGGATGGAATATATCACCCACTTACACCAATAGCTCTGATGATTGTGACAAGATATTTACTTTTACTGGACCATTACTATCTAACATTAAAGGTATTCGAGTAATTGGTCAGGTAGATGCCTCAAATAGTTCAATGCCTAGGGCTATTTCTGTAAAAGAATTTGAGGTGTACGGTGATGCAGTAACTGCTAATACCACAGCTAGTAATATGGAAGAAACAATTACTTCATATCCAAATCCAGCTCAGAATTTTCTAAATATAACCTTTAGTCAAGAATTACAAGATGTACAACTTACCGTGTATGATGCATTGGGTAGTGAACTGATAAATAATAATGTAAATGGATCAATGGCGAAATTAAATATCGAAGGGTTAAGCAGTGGAATATATATATTGAAGGTAACTACAGATAGCAAAAGCAAATTAATTCGTTTTGTAAAACAATAGTTAAGTTTACAATTATTTCCATGCCGCACTGATGAATAAATCAGTGCGGATTTTTTTCGGATTGGTTTTGTAAAATATCGAAACCTTAGATTTAGCCTATCATAGGCACAATTGACCTACTCTCCATAGTTAATAAAAAGGACTTTAGGAATGAATGAAAAAAGGAAGTTATACTGCAAATAGCTGCACAATAACAAAATATACATAAACATTTGTTAATGAGTAATTTTACGTGGTATGTGGTTAGGTTTTACTTTTACTAATCAACAGAAGTTTATATCAATAGTTAGGTTAAACATTTATGAAAAATACAATTAAAATAATGTATTTGTTATGGACTATCCTAGTCTTACAAGCCAAATTATTACCTGCTCAAAATGATAGTAAACAGTGCTTTATACTGCATCGACCGAGGCTGTGCCTAATCCTGAGCGAGGTTGGTTTGTGTTTTATGAATTGAAACCCACATATTTCGACAACAGCAACAACTGGGCAACGCAAAACCTACTAGATAGGTATTTTAAAAAAGGGTATCGGATGATGAAGCACATAATCCTCTTGCCCAACGTGACAGGAAAATTGCCCCAAACCTACTTAGACCAGTTCCAGGCAATAACACTGGCATTTCACTGCACCCTAACCCTGCCAAAACTGAACTATTTGTATTGGGCAATTGGGTTTCAAATTCTAATTATGAAATTACCAGCATCGAAGGCAAGACCCTGCAAACAGGTTCTGTAACTGGAGGTAGTATTTTGATTGCAAATTTAAAAGCAGAATTGTATATTATTAAAATAAAAACTGAGGCTGGCGAAAGAGTGCAGCGGTTTGTGAAGGAGTAGGTTTTCTCTTTAGCCAACCTGATTTCTTTCTTTTTATCATTTTCGATACAAATATTATTCTAAAAAATATAATCATAGCCTATGAAAACGACATTATCAAAAGCAAAAAAAATGTTAGCCTTATGGGTGGCTACTTCTTGCTTGAATGTAACCGCCCAAGTATTACCTGGCAGATATACCACCTCTTGGGTCGGCAATACATTTGTACCCGCTGTACAAGGATATGATTTTATGCAGGGTTGGGCAAACAGTATGTTTGTAGATACAGATGGCACCATCTATGCCAATGCCTATTGGGATGAGGGAGCAAAGGAAGCTGGTATTTATAAAAATGGTAAGTGCATAGGTTTTATTCCCAATCAACATACTAGTGTAGATGGGGGTGCTATTACAGTAAATGCAACCACTATTTGGGCAAGTGTAAATGAATATCAGGTGCGAAGTTTTTATAAAGGAGACTATGGAAATTATGATGCTGATATTACAGTAAGTACCCCAGGCAATCCAGTACGTGGGCTTGCTGCTAGCAGTACAGAGCTTTTTGCAAGCGATTTTATAGGCAATAAGATTAAAGTTTTCAATACTAGTGGTGGTGCACCGTTAAGAAACTGGACAGTACCTAATCCCGGCCCACTAGCTCTAGATGGTAGTGGCAATGTATGGGTATTGAACTATACTACAAATTCTTATGGACCTGGTACTACTATTCAATGTTATACAACTACAGGTACACTTTTGAAAACGATAACGTTGCCAGCTAATGTACAAGCAAAGTCTATAGCCATTCACAAAAAAAATAACCAACTATATGTTACAGATATAGGAGTAAATATGCAAGTACATATTTATGGAAACATCAATACAACACCCATATTGCTTCAAAGTTTGGGGCAAAAAGGTGGAATACTTGCTGGCACAAAAGGAGAAGTTGCAAATTTAAAATTCAATGTGCCCAGTCATTTAGGTGTAGATGAAAGCGGCAATATTATCGTATGGAGCAATGGCAATAATTCAGATGGTGCTAAAGCAATTGATGGAGACGGTCTAGGCACACACCTAGAAAGCTATACCAAGGAAGGGAAAAAAAATTGGGAAATATTAGGGCTACATTTTGTAGATCTAGGAACGTTTGACCCAGCCTCTGATGGATTAGATTTTTATACCAAACATGAGCATTTTACCATGGATTATGCTAAGCCCGACGGAAATCAATGGACTTATAAAGGATTTACTATGGATAGGGATATATACCCTAATGATGAGCGAATGATACAAGATGGGGGTCACGCCTCTACTACAATTATGCGTAGAATTCAAGGCAAACTGTATATGTTTATGACCTCAATGTATGCTGGAGGTTACCATATTTATCGTTTTGATACTAAAAATCAAGGCGAGATAGCTATACCCTGCGGCAAACTAGGTCAATGGGAAAAATTATGGATAGACACCAATGGTGATGGACAAGTAGCCCCAGCCGAGCAAGCAACTACATTGAACTTACCACAATCTGAATTTTGGGGAAATAGTGTTGATAAGAATGGCACAATATGGATGGCCGACATATCATCAGGCATTCGTAATTATCCTGTACAATCCATCAATAGCTTTGGCGTACCAGTGTATGCCAATACCTCTGCGTCGGTAGTACCTACTCCTGCTCCATTTGATGAAATTTACAGAATAGACTATGATGTAGAAACTGATGCTATGTACCTTTCGGGCTATACCCCAGCTAAAGACAATGCCGACAATAATTGGGGAATAGCTGGTAGGGTATTTGCCAAATACCCCAATTGGAGCAAAGGCAATAGAACTGCTGCCTTTACTATAGATTTGCCATACAACCCTACTACTAATGAATCGGCCATTTCATTTATTGTCGAGGGAGATTATATTTTTGTTGTAGGTGTCACGTCTCGAGCCAAAGTATGGGTCTATAATACCAGTGATGGCAAGCTAGCTGGAATTATGATGCCCGGAGATAATGTTGGGGGAATAGAAAAAACGGGATGGTGCGATTTGCGTTACAGTATAGACGCTTTTAAAAGAAGCAATGGAGAATATTTAGTATCTGTAGAAGAAGATTTCTTTATGAAAGTGATCCTCTACCGCTGGTGCCTCACGGGCGATTGCAAAGAAATACCTGCGGCCAACGAAGCAGCGCAAACTCAAGAAACCTATGCTCTATACCCTAACCCTGCCAAAACAGAATTATTTGTAACTGGAAATTTATCAGAAAATGTAACCTATGAAATTACCAGTATTGAAGGCAAAGCCTTGCAGGTAGGTACGTTGATTGGTAACAGCATTTCCATTGAAAGCCTTAAAGCTGGTTTTTACATTATTAAAATAAAGACTGAGGCTGGCGAAAGAGTGCAGCGGTTAGTGAAGGAGTAACAAGTTTTACGTGTGCATAGCCCCCGAATTTATAGGTCGAAGTAATACATCTGTTTTTTGAACCAGTAAATTGTATCTGTAAACCTGCACGCGAAATATGCGGACATAAAAAAAGCTCCATAAAGGAGCTTTTTTCGTTTTGCAATAAATTGCAAATTACTTTTTCAAAGAATCAACTTTTGCAGCAGCAGAATCAACTACCATAGCAGCAGAATCAACTACAGCAGCAGCTTCTTCAACTACAGCAGCAGCAGAATCAACTACAGCCTCAGAAGAAGCCTCATCTTTTTTCTCTCCGCAAGCAACAAAAGAAAGTGTACCTGCTACGAACAATAATGCAAATAAATTTTTCATAATTTTTTTTATTTAGACTTTTTATTTAGACTTTAAGCCGTAAAAATATGTTTAATATTTATGCTAACCAAAAAATAGGACTTTTTTTTTCAAAAAATTTCAAAATAGAACGCATTAACCTTTAAAATGTTTTTATTTTAATAAATTCTATTGGTTAATTGATATTACAAATGTCGCTCTGAATGGTACGATGACCTTACCAAAGGCCCCGATTCTACATATTTTAACCCTCTTTTCAATCCTTCTTCTTTGTACTTGGCAAATAAATCAGGATGAATAAATTCGGCTACCTCGAGGTGAAGTTTGGTAGGCTGCAAATATTGCCCAAGAGTAAGCACGTCTAAACCATGTGCCACTAAGTCGTCCATGGCTTCGTACACCTCTTCTTCTGTTTCGCCCACACCCAGCATAATGCCAGATTTGGTGCGTTTGCCCATAGTCTTGGTGCGTTGTATTTGCTCCAGACTACGCTCGTATTTGGCCTGTGGACGTACCATTCTATACAGTCGCTTTACTGTTTCCATGTTGTGCGATACTACCTCTTGCCCACCAGCAATCATGCGTTCTAGGGCGTCCCAATTGTTTTTTACATCGGGTATTAGTGTTTCTATAGTGGTGCTCGGCGACAGTGCTTTTACCTTTACCACCGTTTGATACCATATTTCTGCACCACGGTCTTTTAGCTCGTCTCTATTTACAGAGGTGATAACGCAGTGTTTTACTTGCATCAATTTTACGGCCTCTGCTACTCGTTTTGGTTCGTCGGTATCATATTCATTGGGTTTGCCAGTGGCTACCGCACAGAAAGAGCAACTGCGTGTACATACATTGCCCAAAATCATAAAAGTAGCAGTACCCTCGCCCCAGCATTCGCCCATGTTTGGGCAGTTGCCACTTTCGCAAATGGTATGTAGCTTGTGCTCATCTACCAATTGTCTTACCTTCAAATATTCTTTACCCACTGGCAATTTTACACGCAGCCAATCGGGTTTTTTAGCTATTTTTTTTTCAGAATTTTCTATCGTGGGAAGTGGAATCATGTTTTTGAATGGAAAAAAACGCTGGTAAAGATAGCCAATATTTCAATATTAGTGTAAACCCATTTGGAATGATTTTGTATAAATCAACCTTAGATTGTATGGTATAAAATTGAATGCACTTGCATTAAAAACATATAGTGTACACAAAAATTAATGCTAAAAAACCACTAATTTTGACAATATCTATAGTTTTTACTGCTAATCATGTAAAATATTGTATGTCTTACTTAAAATATACTTTCTATATAGATAGCAATAGTCGATACCATATATAGATATTAAGTTTCATAGCATTTTCGATATTGCCCAGCGAGGGTAATATTTTTACTAAAATTGGCATACGATGGAACAGGCAATTAAAAACATACATCAGCGATTTACCAAACTATATATTGTAGCACTAAGTGCTGTAGCATTGCTCTCGGTGGTAGGGCAGGTATTGATACAGATAGCACTAAACGAGCAATCGACAGATGCCACAGTAGTAAACCTTGCTGGGCGACAAAGAATGCTGAGCCAAAGAATATGTAAAAATGCACTATTGCTCACCTATAAAATAAAACCCGAAAACAAGCAAAAGCAACACAAAGAACTTGCAAAATCTATTCTATCTTGGAAGCAAGTGCACTTGGGTTTGCAATCAAACTATCTAGACAGTGTGGGTGCTAAAACCGCAAATAGTGTGGCCACTGTCAATTTGTTCAAAATAATAGAACCTCATTTTATAGCCATTTACGAAAGTGCAAACTGGCTCATTGATACTACCTATGCCCCCACCAATAACGAAGGCATAGCAAAGCTAGACACCATATTGGCACACGAGCGAGCATTTTTGGAAGGCATGAACAACATCGTATTTCAGTACGATAAAGAGGCTAGAGAACACGTGGCCACCCTAAAGAATATTGAATTATTATTGCTGTGCCTTACCCTGTTGATATTGATTATAGAGGGATTGCTGATTTTTCGCCCTGCGGTAAAAAAATTAAAACAGACCATGCAACAATTGATTGCTTCTGAAACCAATGCCAATGCTATTAACCATGAATTAAATTTAGCAAATATAAATTTGAAAAAAACAGAACTGGAGTTAATCAAAGCCACGAACGAAAGGCACGAACAGCAAATGAGCGAGCAAAAAATACGTGCCTCATCGTTGCTAAAAGGGCAAGAAAGCGAGCGTAAACGTATCGCCAGAGAAATGCACGATGGCATAGGGCAAATGCTTACAGCATTGAAACTTAACATCGAAAGCATATCGGCATTGCAACTGGATTACAGAAACAAAATACTGCTAGAAGATATACGCCAACTGGTGGGCAAAACCATAGCAGAAACCCGAACCATTGCCTTTGACCTAATGCCAACAGTACTGAATGATTTTGGCATCGTGTCGGCATTGAAACAATTGGCCGACCAAGCAACCCGTAGCTCTGGTGCTGTTGTGTCTTTTGCCGGGGGCAATACTTTTGATAGATTAGACAAACATGTAGAAATAGGCCTGTATCGAATAGCCCAGGAGGCTATCAACAATGCGGTAAAATATGCACAAGCCAAAGAAATAACTATCTCCCTTTCTTTGAAAGGTAATTATCTATATCTTACTATTTCCGATGATGGAAAAGGATTTGATTTAAAAAAAATATTTTCAAATTTGGCAGAGAAGAAATTCAATAGAGGCATACACAACATGCAAGAAAGAACCAATTTGTTGGATGGGGAATTTAAACTGACCAGTGCTGAAGGCAAAGGCACGAAAATATTATCTAAAATACCAGTCAAATACCAACAAATATGAACCCCATAAGAGTAGTACTTGCCGATGATCATCATATTGTACGCAATGGAATTAAAATGATTGTGGAAGGCTCAGAAATAGAAATTATTGGCGAGGCAAGCAATGGCAACGAAGCCATAGCAGTCGTTCAAAAGATGAACCCAGATGTAGTGATGATGGATATTTCTATGCCACTAATGAATGGACTCGAAGCCACTAAAATTATTGAAAAACAATTTCCCAGAACCAAAGCCCTCATGTTATCTATGTACGATAGCGAAGAGTATATATTGAGTGCTGTAGACGCTGGTGCTATTGGTTACTTGCTGAAAGATGCCCCAAAGGAAGAGATATTGAAAGCCATAAGAACAGTGGCAAAAGGTGAAAAATATTTTAATAGTTCGGTGTCAAATATTATCATTAATGGATATCTGAAATCGAAGCGAAATGCTGGTAGCGAGCAAGAAGAGCAAGCACTATTGTCTAGAAAAGAAATGGTAATTTTGAAATTGATTGTAGAAGGTATGAATAGCAGAGAAATAGCTGAAAACCTAGAGCTAAGCGTACGCACGGTAGATAACCATCGTGCCAATATGATGAAAAAGATGGGCGTAAAAAATGGTATAGAAATGGTGAAGCTAGCCATTGAGAAAAAATTAATATAATTCGATGAGAGATATTACCCACAAACAAAGTTCGCTACGCACTGCTGCTGGGGAAGGCAGTGTTTATTGCAGTGCAGCCACTATTGCTTTAATAGAAAACAATAAAATTCCGAAAGGAAATATATTTGAATTTGCCCGTGCGGCGGCTTTTATGGCTGCAAAAAATACTGGACATATATTGCCACATTGCCACCCAGTAGGCATTGATGGTATGGAAGTATTATTTGAAATAGAAAATAATACGCAGCGACCTAGAATAATCATTAAATCGGAGGCTAAATCTATAGGGCGTACAGGTATTGAAATGGAAGTATTGACTGCCATATCGGTTGCCGCACTCACCATATACGACATGCTGAAGCCAGTAGATACAGAACTAGAGATAGGCAGCATAAAACTACTAGATAAAAAAGGTGGGAAAACTGACAAGAAGAAATATTTCAGCACACCACCTAGTTGTGGGGTGTTAGTTTGCTCTAGCTCTATAGCACAAGCACAACGCCCAGATACTGCTGGGCAGCAAGCGGTAGCTATGTTAAAAACTTTTAACGTTACCGCCATTGATTACAAAATAGTAGCAGACGACACCGCTCTAATTCAATCGCAAATAAAAGAGTGGGTAGCGGCCGATGTGCATTTTATATTTACTGTAGGTGGCACTGGCATAGGCATTGCCAACCATGCGGTAGATACTGTAAAAGCAATGATAGAACGAGAGACCCTAGGCATTTGCGAAGCCATGTACGCTCATGGTCAAATGCGTTCGCCCCTAGCCATGATGTCTAGATCAGTGGCGGGAAGCATAGGGGCAACAATGATAGTAACGCTACCCGGTAGCAGCGATGGAGTAAGAGAAAGCCTCGAAGCCATACTGCCAGGCGTATTTCATGCAAGAAAAATGTTGAAAAATACAGCAAGCTAAACTTACATGAAGCAGTTTATCACCGTACAAGAGGCACAGCAATTGATTGCCCAAGAAGCAAGGGGTTGGGGAACTGAAACCGTGCTTTTGCAAAATTCTTTTCAGCGTACCTTGGCAGCAACTATTATGGCCGATAGAGATTACCCGCCTTTCAACCGTGCAGCCATGGATGGTATTGCCATTCGCAGCGAAGATTTTTTAGATCTTAAATTGACCAGTTTCCATATCGTAGCAGAATTGCTGGCAGGTACATCTACACCACATATACTTGATGCTGGGCAATGTTTCCGTATTATGACAGGTGCTGCAGTACCAAGCTGTGCCAATGCCGTGGTAAAGATAGAAGACTGCGTGTTGAAAGACACTACCGCAGTAATTGCACCCGACACCAAAATCAGGCCTTGGCTAAATATAGCCCTGCAAGGCGAGGACGCTAAGGCTAAACAAGCAATTTTACAAAAAGGTACTCTCATCAACGCAACTGTACTTGCAGCCCTAGCAAGCGTGGGCAAATATGAAGTATCGGTATTGAAGAAACCCTCGGTGGCCATTATAGCTACAGGCAACGAAATAGTAAATGTTGATGCCGCCGCTAAGCCGCATCAAATTCGCAATTCTAATACTTATGCTTTGCTGGGTTTGCTGCAATCGCTGGGCATTGAAGTAACCCAACATCATTTGGTCGATGATGACCTTGGGAGACTAGAGCAAACCCTACAAGCAGCAATGGGTTGCGATGTGGTCATTATTACTGGCGGGGTATCTATGGGCACTGCCGACTATGTGCCACAGGTGTTAGAGGCCAACGGGGTGCGGCCTATTTTTCACAAAGTGAAAATAAAACCTGGAAAACCTATATGGTTTGGGAGCAATGGATATACTACAGTATTTGCATTGCCAGGCAACCCCATGTCGGTGCAGACCACCTTCCAAGTTTTTGTAGCACCCTATTTACAGTTAGGCATGCAGCAAACACCCAAACCAGCCATATATTTACCATTGGCCATTGCTAAAAAGCAACGAGTAGCTTTAGACGAATATTTCCCTTGTACACTAGTGGGGCAGCCGAGCAGTGTTTTGCCGTTGCCGCACAATGGTTCGGGCGACATTATTTCCAACATTGCTGCCCACGGTATTGCACGGCATGTAGCCGATAGTGGCAATCTAGCGGCAGGGGTCGCAGTGGAATACATCGCTTGGTGATTTGTGCCATTGACCTAGTGAAATAGACAATAAACGTGGGTTGTGTAGGTTAGGGGAGTTGATTATTCAACCAAACTCTTCATATCTACACTCTTCTTCAGTTTATTATTCCAAAAAATGATGTATAGTATCCCTAAAATGGTGGGCAATATCCAAACTATGGTGGTATGAATATGTAAGCCTGCCACTAAAAATGCAGTAATGGAAGCTATTAATGCCCCTATCATTCGCCCCAAGTGATTTTTTAACCACTTATTTTTCTGTTTTTGAAATGTGCTAAAAGTTTGAAAATCTCTTACCGACAAAAACATTCCTAACCCGCCAAAAAGAGCATACAATACATTATCTCCTTTATGCTGAAATTGATTGACAACGGCAATAGCAATCATGAACAATGAAGCCATAAGCATGGTACTGGAAATGGCTATATCAATCCAGTCTGCTTTCATTTTAGCCTGGTCTTTTAGTGTTAATGCTCGGTTTCCTGCCAGTACTAGATAAATGGTAAATATACCAATGAGAAATAAAAACAAGTTCTCATGATTTGGCATTCGTGCAATAAAAACAGAAATAAGAGCACTAATAGCAATGGAATAGGAGAATGTTTTTCCTGATTTTTTGTGGATTGGTTCACCTTTCTTTACTACAATACCTACCAATCCTGATACGAGACCTAGCCCTCCCAAAAATGCGTGAATATATATTAAAATTTTGATAGGAAGTTCCATGAATTACAACTTTTGGTAGGATACAAATAATCTAATGGGTTATTAACTATATATTCCCCTAGAAGTTCAAAAGCTTTTTTATTACGATTTAGTTCAATTAACAAATCAGCTTTTTTTAATTTTAAAGAGTCATTTGCCGCAATTTTTTTTATTTGCTTATTGACCACTTTTAAAGAATCCTTGTAAGATTTCAAATTTATATACTCTTGTGCTTTCAAAATTGTCATTGAAAATAAGAGTAATAAAATAATTAAATTTTTATATCTCATTTAGTCTTTATTATAGCAATGGGTGCAAAAAGAAGTTGCACTTTTAAATTGAATTTATATCTGCAAATTTGAATTAAGAAGTTATATGTCAGATATCAACAGAAATTATTAACCCAAATAATAGTTTATCTTCTCTCGCTCCCAAAACTATTTAACATTAATGTTTGCCAATAATTATATCTAACTAACCAACTACAACGACACCCCTCTTTTCCAAGGTATAAAATCATCTTGACCTAGCAGTACCGATTTTGGTTTTATTTCACCACTTGCAACAGCAATACAATATTCAAGAATGCTTTCGCCCATTTCCTCAATACTTTGCTCCCCACGAATTATTGCACCTGTGTCTATATCAATAATATCAGGCATTCGGGTTGCCAAAGCGGTATTGGTCGCCACTTTTATTACAGGGCATACTGGGTTGCCAGTAGGCGTACCTAGCCCTGTAGTAAACAATATTAATGTTGCCCCAGCGGCAGCCTTGCCCGTAGTCGCCTCCACATCATTACCCGGAGTACACACTAGGTTTAGCCCAGGTTTTTTGGCTCGTTCGGTATAGTCTAGCACATCGGCTACGGGTGCTGTGCCTCCTTTTTTGGCTGCACCAGCAGATTTAATAGCGTCTGTAATCAACCCATCTTTTATATTGCCAGGCGAGGGATTCATGTCGAAGCCAGAACCCACCGCTTGGGCTTGTGCAGAATAATTCCGCATAAGATGAATAAATTTGTCGGCTGTAGTAGTATCTACACATCGATTTACCAACTCTTGTTCTACGCCATTCAGTTCGGGAAACTCTGCCAGCAATACAGTACCACCCAGCCCCACCAATAGGTCGGCAGCATAGCCCACGGCTGGGTTGGCTGATATACCAGAGAACCCATCAGACCCGCCGCACTTTACACCTATGGTTAGTTTGCTCAACGGTGCAGGCTGGCGTTCATATTTATTGACCTCTACCAATTCTAAAAAGGTGTGCTGAATAGCATGCAAAATCAGCTCTTCTTCACTTTCTCGCTGCTGCTGTTCGTAGCATAAAAGCGGTTTGTTGAAGTGTGGATTTATCCTAAAAATATCTTTTTTCAAATGCTCAATTTGCAAATGCTGACAACCTAGGCTAAGCAATGTAACCCCAGCCACGTTGGGGTGATTGGCATAGGCAGCAAGCAATGCACTTAATGTTTCTGAATCTTGTCGTGTACCACCACAGCCTCCTTGATGATTTAGAAACTTGATGCCATCTACGTTGGGAAACAATTGGGCAGTATGCAGGTCTTCTTCTAGCAACTGCATATCAACATTGGCAGGGTCTATACCACTTTTGTAAAGGTCTACCAGTTTTTGAGTTTTGGCTTTGTATTTATCAGCCACATTGTAGCCAAGTGCGGTGTGTAGGGCTTCCCGTATCACATCTAGATTTCTATTTTCACAAAATACGGTGGGTATAAATAACCAATAGTTGGCCGTGCCTACACTTCTATCCTCACGATGGTAGCCTTGGAAGGTGCGGTGAGCAAACTTAGCAACACCATCTGGTGCCTGCCATTGGTAAGCCATAGTTTTTTCGTGGTAAGCCTCTGCAGCATGTTTCAGGTTTTGTGTAGAGATCAATGCCCCTCTTTTAATGGGCTGTGTGGCTTTGCCTACCACTACTCCATACATTTTTAGCAAATCATTGGTCTCAAAATCTTGGGTGGCAAATTTATGTTTGGCAGCAATTTTTTCTTGAATGCTGTACGACTCATTTTCCCAAACGACCACTTCACCCGCCGCTAAATCTGCCAAGGCAACAATCATATCATCATTGGCATTTACTTTTAATATTTTTTTCATAAATAATTTTAACTTAAATAACCCTATCCAAATGTGTATAGCCACCGTCTACGTAAAGGTGTTGCCCTGTGATATGAGCGGCTTTTGAGGAGCTAAGGAACAAAGCCATATTGGCTATTTCTTCGGAAGTAGTAAATCGCTTTCCCAATGGAATGTTGTCGGTAATTGATTTTAACTTTTCCTCTGGGTTGGCAAATGTCTTTATCCATGAGTCGTACAGTGGAGTGTACACTTCTGCTGGTATGATGGCGTTTACCCTAATGTTGTCTGGTATCAATTCTACTGCCCACTCTCTGGTAAGTGCCATCTGTGCACCTTTGGCGGCTACATAACCCGAAGTATTGCCCTGACCAGTAACCGCAGCTTTTGAAGCAATATTGATGATATTCCCTTGTGTCTTTTTTAAATAGGGCAAGGCGTAATGTGCCATGGAATAATAGTGAGTCAAATTGTTATTGACCGATTCCTGAAACGCTTCGGGGTTGCCATGTGTCAAACCTATGCCATCATTGCGACCTGCATTGTTTACCACACAATCTATTCGTCCAAATTTAGCTACTACTTTTGCCACGGCAACTTCACAATCTGCAATATTGGTCAATTCTGTTTTTATAAAAATATAATTTTCAGTGTAGCCTTGCAAAAAATCTAGCAATACTTCGTCTTCAATCAATCTTCTTCCGATTATGGCCACGTTTGCACCCTCTTGCAAAGCACCTTTAGAGATAGCCTCGCCAATGCCAGAGCCACCGCCAGTAACTATAAATACTTTTCCCTTTAATTCTAAATCCATATTTTATAATTTTATAAATTGTAAAATTTCACTGCATTTTTGTATCTAATTTTATTCTGATTAGCAACCGAAAGCGTGCTTATAAAATCATTGACTAAGTGATAAACCCCTTTATAGTCACTCGCCAGCAGACATACTGGCCAGTCTGAGCCATACATCAACCTATCTGCACCGAAAGTTTCGTAAACTACTGCCAATACTTCTTTAAAATCTTGTGCTTTCCATTGTTTCCAATGGGCTTCTGTAACCATGCCCGATAGCTTGCAAGATACATTTTTATTGGGCTTGAATTTTTGAATGTCATTTTTCCATTTTTCAATCTGCTGCCCTTTAATATCAGGCTTGGCAATATGATTTATCACAAAAGGTTGGCTAGGCAAATCATTTACCAAATTCCATGCTTCGGCTAATAAATGTGGTTTTATGAGCAAGTCATAAGTAAAATCTGTACCAAGCATAGCAATAGCATGAGCGAAAAACACGTTCCGCATGAACCCTTTTGGTTTGTCTTGAATGATGTGACGAAAGCCTTTTAATTTTTTAAATTTTCGTAGTTTGGCATATTGTTTTTCTACCTCAAGGTCATTCCAATCTACCCAACCTACTACGCCAGCTATCATTGGGTTTGTGGCGGCATGTGCCAGCAAAAACATTGTTTCTTCCATAGATTCCCTTGCCTGCACTGCAATACAGCGATGGTTGGGGATTTCCATAGATGTATTAGCCGTTGCTAAAGGAAAATTTTCTGGTAAATAATCTTGTCTTAGAATTTTCATCTCGTCGGTAATCCAAGCAAAATCGGGACTTTTTGCATCGTATTGCCAAAAATGAACATGCGTATCGATGAGCTCGGTGGTGGCGATGGTATCACCAAAATTGGATACGGTTTCTAACATGGTTATTTTACATTTTAAGATTTACAAAACCTCCATCTATAGCATAATCGGCACCGGTGATAAAGCTACCATCGTCAGAACATAGAAATAATGCCAGCTTCGCTATTTCTTCGGGCGTACCCATGCGGCCTACAGGTTGCGAAACTGAAAGTTTTTGAAACATCTCCTTTTCTTGCCCAGGATAATTTTTGGCTATAAAACCATCTACGAATGGCGTATGCACACGGCCTGGCGAAATACAATTGCAGCGTATGCCATCTGTCACATAATCTCTAGCAACTGACAGCGTCATGCCTACCACCGCACCTTTGCTCATGCTGTAGGCAAATCTATCAGGAATACCTATGCTTGAAGCTACTGAGGCTAGGTTTAGTATTACGCCACTCTTTTGATTTTTCATTGTGGGCAAGGCTGCATGCAAACAATTATAAACCCCACGAACATTGACCTGATATACTTTTTCAAAATCATCTAGCCCACAATTTTCAAGACTACCCACGTGGGCAATACCTGCATTGTTGATGAGAATATCGACTTTGCCAATAGTTTCAAATATAGTGGCTACCCCAGCAAAATCAGCCACGTTGGTGAAGTGAAATGCAGCCTTGCCACCAGTATTTTGTATTTCTTTTGCTACTTCTTCACCACCTTTTTGATCGAAATCTAACAGGTGAACCACAGCTCCTTGCCCAGCAAACAACATGGCCATGGCTCTGCCTATGCCGCTACCAGCACCAGTGATTACCGCAATTTTATTTTCTAATTTTAATGACATATTCTTTAAATTTTAAATCTCTTTTTTGAAATCGTATATTTTTTCCATCAACATCCACTTAGCTCCACTTGGTGCATGCGGCAAGGGCTGTTGATATTTCCACATCAAGTTTTCCCAATCTTGTACTTTGCTATTTTGCTCTGCAAGTTGTGTCATCTTTTCAAATGAAAATTGTTCGTCTGTTTCCATCACCATCATCAAACGGTTTTGATGGCAGTAGATTTCCATTGATAATATACCACAGATGCCAATAAAACCAGCCACTTCGCTCCATACGTTTAAGTGATGCTGTTTATATTCGGCAATTAATTGAGGGTCATCTTTCAAATCTAGGGTTTGGCAATAACGAGGCATATTATTTCAATTCTATTTCAAATACGGTATCTATTTTATCGGGCATTGGGTAAGTTTCATGAATGGGCTTGTTGAAATTAATAAAATACAAACCTGCTGATTTGGGGCTACCCCACCATTCGTCGGCTACAGAAGCCTCGGCACCATTGGCCAACATCCGTACTGTTTTAATTTTTTCTTGATAATTTTTTAATGTAATAGGCCCTATCTTGGGATACATATAATGTGCATACAATTTGTTGCCTTTTTGTGTAAACCTGCCCCAATCCTGCCTAGTAAGGCCTATTGCTTCACCACAACCATAAATACTTTCTCCGTTTGCTCTAGTCCATTTGCCCACTTCCTTTAAAATTTGAATAGAGGCCTGTGGGATATTGCCCTTGGGGTCTGGCCCAACGTTTAACAATAAATTTCCATTCTTACTTACACAGTTTACCAGTGTTTGTATAATTAATTCTGGCGATTTCCAATTATTGTCGTGCATGTTGTATCCCCAGCTATTGTTGAGGGTAAGGCAGGTTTCCCAAGGCACATCAATATTGTCTTTATCGCTCAGTTTGGCATCTGGCACTCCTTGCTCAGGCGACTCAAAATCTCCGTATGCTTGGTCTTTTATGTAGGTAGTACCGTCGCCGCCCAGTCTATTGTTCATGATGATAGCAGGCTGCAATTGGTGAATCATTTCCACCAATTCTTTGGCTTTCCACTTAGTTCCTGTCATTTCTCCATAAGAAAAATCTGTCCATAGAATGTCAATTTTCCCATAGTTGCTCATCAATTCACGCACTTGACCGTGCATGTACTTGAGGTAATTGTCGAAGTTAATTTTTTCATCTTTAAATTTCTCGTTTCCTCTCATAGGATGGTTACTATCATTGAACTTTGGGTAATCTGGATGATGCCAATCGAGCAAAGAATAATAAAACCCAATTCTGATACCCTCGGCCCTAAAGGCCTCTACATACTCTTTTATCAAATCCCTCTTAATTGGTGTATTTGTAGATTTGTAATCGGTAAGTTTACTGTCGAATAGGCAAAAACCATCATGGTGTTTGGTGGTCATTACCACATACTTCATTCCTGCTTCTTTGGCAAGCTTTGCCCATTCTTTAGGGTTATACTCTGTAGGGTTAAATGCATCTACATAGGGCTGATATTGCTCATTAGAGATTTTCTCTATACTGCGTACCCACTCTCCACGACCATGCATGGAATAGATGCCAAAATGAATAAACATACCAAAGCGAGCATCTCGAAACCATTGAGTTCTTGCTAATTTTTCTTTGGCTGCGGTCGGTTGACCATGCACTATAAATGAGGAATAGGCGAATAAAAATACAAGGAATAATATTTTTAATTTCATGAATTATTTTTTTTAAATGAGATACATAAAATTCAATTTTCTACTGCTAATATCCTATAGCTTGGTCATCATTATGGTCATTCACTTATTGCAATCCATTGCTGTGGTAGGTGTACAATCGTTTGCACAATATTTTTAAATGTTGGATATTTAACCATGGTTTCACACGCTATTACCTTAAAAGATATTGCCAAACAACTCAATGTTTCTGTATCTACCGTATCTAGGGCACTTAGCAATCACCCTAGAATAGGACTAAAAACCAAAGAAAGAGTACTGGCACTGGCAGAAAAATTAAACTTTCGGCCTAACCCAATGGCGGTGAATTTTAAAAACAACAAGTCTAGAAATATTGGGATTATCATTCCAGAACTTGCCAAACATTTTTATTCGCAATTGATTACTGGTGCAGAGCAATTGGCGAGTAGGCATGGATACAATGTCGTCATTTGCCAGTCAAATGAAAATACTCACAAAGAAACCATATTGATTGAGGCCTTGCTCCATAGCCGTGTAGAAGGGTTGCTGATATGTATTGCCAATGAAACTATAGATGCAGCTCCATTTGTCAAGATATTAAACAGTGGTATTCCCCTTGTCTTTTGCGATAGAGAAATTGCAGGATTAAATATCTCCTCTGTCATTAGCAACGATTACCAAGGTGCATTTGCAGCTACTGAATACCTTATCCATAAAGGCTGTAAGCGAATAGCACACTTGGCTGGCTCGGAAAATGTGGTCAATAGCCAGTACAGGAAACAAGGCTATGTTGATGCAATTAGCAAACACGGCTTAACGTACCAAAAAATTATTTATACCCAATACGACAAATCTCAAGCCCAAGTAGCCATGCGGCAGCTATTGCTTGCCACACCTCGCCCAGAGGCGGTGCTGTGTTACAACGATTATGTTGCATTTGATGCCGTCGAGATTATAAAAGAAAATGAGCTAGAAGTAGGCAAAGACATTCTAATTATTGGCTTTGCCGATGAACCCATAGCCCAATACATGACCCCCAAATTAACCACCGTACTGCAACCCGCATTTGCCATGGGCGAGCAAGCTATGGAAATTTTACTTTTGAAATTAAAAGAAGGGAATAAGGCAAGGGAGCAGATGTCGAAAATTTTAGATACCCAGCTTGTTATTAGAGAAACAGCTTGAAGAGAGTTGATGAGAGAGAGCAAAAGATTGTGAAAGTGAAGTTGGTTTGTTGGTTATCTATTTGTAAGTTGAAGACTTCATCTTGGGGGTTAAGTTATGCCTGTGGGCTAGGTTTAGAGGAGATGGGTTATTTTTCGTAAATTTCTATGTCTAAAATTTCTAGAGAACAAATTTTATTTAAAGATATTTGGTATGCATCTGAAGACTGTGTAGAGTTTATTTTTAGGTATAAACAATATGAATCTATAGGTTTTATTAAAAAAGATGTTTTTACAAATGAAGTATTTTACATTGCTAAAGAACATAGAATTAATTTAAAAAATATCACTGCAATATATTTAGGGCTTCAAAAACACTTCTGGATTAGAAATTTTCAAATATTTTTTTCAATAATTATTTTTCTTTATACTGTTTATAATTTTTCAGAGTTGTATTTTATTTGCATTCCTGCACTATTTCATATAGGAGTGTTTTCGCTTCTTTATATAAATAAATGGATTGTAATTGAATATATAGATGAGCGTAATACAAAACATAAAGCTTATTTTGCCGATGGAGCATACATGGGTTGGCGTGGTCTATTTGGGAGCAATAAGAGAATATATACACACTTAATGACCTCAAAAAATATAAGGTGTGTCATGAAGTAACAAATGTTAATATGTTACATTTTGTATAACAGGTGGTAGTAAGTCTACAAATGTTGCTGTGTATTCCAGAGCATTACCCCCCACTACTCGAAGTTTAGCCCAAACCATGACTTCGACCCAAAATAACGTAAGGTTTCAACTTTTGAAACAATAGCATTTCTAGTGAAATTGTTTTGTTTGTGCACTGTTTAATTTCATGTCGGTTAAAAATCTATTTTTATCTTAGGTACATTTCATCAGTTGTCACTTAATACTACATTTCATTTTTGTCGATGCCAGCCTGCTTGAGGATGCCGAGGAATGTTCCCTTTTTGAGGTCTTTACCATGTACGGGAACAATAACGGTAGTATTGGTTATGTGATTGTAATAAACGTGGTGTGAGCCTTTGGCACGCTTATAGTCAAAGCCGTGTGCTTCGAGAAGCTTTATGAGTTGCTTTGCCGATAAATTCACGCAGTGACTAAGTTTAAAGAATACTCAAAAGTGCTGCTGTCGTCTTGTATTGGCTCACCCCGTTCCTGCAATTCTTCGATATAAAGTTCAATAGCCTCTCTGGCCATAGCAATGGCCTCGTCTAGGGTATCGCCCTCGGTGATACAACCTGGCAAGACAGGAACGGTAACAGTAAACCCTCCTTCGGGAGCTTTGTGTAAATGTATTTTATAGGTAAGGTTCATAGACTGTTTTTTAGGAGTTATATTGCAAAACCTCTTCTTCCTTTGCATATCGGACAAAAGAATTAATTGTCATGTTTCACAACGTTATTGATGTGAGTTGGTATTTTCAGTTGTTAAATTTATGATATTTTTGTTCAATTTTTGAGGTAAAGTTTTAAATATTTTAGGGGTTAGTTTGTACCCCAAATTAACCAAAATACCACAATCACCATGCGCTATGTGCAAGAAATCCAAGGAAATTTTACTTTTGAAATTAAAAGAAGAGCCTAAAGTAGCCAAACAGATTTTAAAAAAATTAGATACCCAGCTTAGTTTTAGGGATACAGCTTGATTGAATTTTTTATTGCTGGTTATTATTCTTTACGAATGGCTTTTTTCACCAACCTCTCTTCAGATATATTGCCCAGCTTATCAAAAATAATGATGCGGCTACTGCCTAGTGTTTTTGCATGAATGATGGTTTTTGCAATAACCTCTCGTTTTGTTTTAGCCTTAACAATCATTACTTTTTCTTCATTATTTTCCGATACCCACTCGGTTTTTACTTTTTGAATATTAAATGAATTCTTCATAAATAAATTGTTAATACTTGAATATAGCCATTGATACGTGAATAGTTATATGTTGTTGATTGTCTATACTAACAGCACATGTAATATTTTGTTGGCTATATACAAATTGTTTTTTTGAAAACACCCCATTATAAGAATAATGGAATTGATTTCTATGGAAAGTACCATATTATCTATTGTGCCATTTTGATTCTTATTGAACAGATAATCAATTTATTTTTCGACAAAAAAAGTGAACCCATTTGAGAAGTTTGCCCTAGTGGTATTAAAACAAAACTACCGCATTAGGCAGTTGCCTAATGCGGTAGTAAATCTATTTTAGTCACTACTATTTTAGTGCATTATTGTACAATTTTTCTACTTCTGCCCAGTTTACTAGGTTCCAAAAGGCTGCTATAAAATCTGGTCTTCTGTTTTGGTATTTTAAATAGTAAGCATGTTCCCACACATCAAGGCCCAATATTGGCGTACCTTTTACCTCTGCAATATCCATCAAAGGATTATCTTGATTGGGTGTAGAGGTCAATGCTAGCTCGCCATTGGCAACAATAAGCCATGCCCAGCCAGAGCCAAATCTAGTAACACCAGCAGCAGCAAAATCTTCTTTAAATTTTTCAAATGAACCAAATTTTTTCTCAATTGCAGCAGCCAATGCTCCCGATGGTGAGCCCGATGAAGCAGGAGACAACAATTTCCAGAATAGGGAATGGTTGTAGTGACCACCGCCGTTGTTGCGTATTGCTGGGGTTGCCTTGCTGATGTTTTTAAGTATTTCTTCGATAGACTTTCCAGCCATATCGCTAGTTTCAAGTGCTTTGTTTAGGTTGGTTACATAGGCATTGTGGTGTTTGCCATGATGTATTTCCATTGTCATCTTGTCAAAATGTGGTTCCAAAGCATCAGTTGCGTAAGGAAGTGCAGGTAATTCAAAAGCCATAATAATTATTGTTTTAAGTAAATAGAGTTATAAAATTTGATATGTAATATAAGTTCAAAACACTAGAGTAAAAATAAAATTAAATTCTTAAAATAAAATGTTGCTTTGGTTGATTGGTACGTAAAAAAATAATGCCTACATGAAATAAATCTATAGAAAGTGTCACTTGCTCGTGTGCCTTAATGGCCTGCCAAGCTGCTTCCATAGCAGGCGACCAATGAATATCGTCAAATACGAAAACACTTTCGGTGGTTGCCTTTTGTAAACACAATTGAAAATACATCAATGTAGCATCGTACGTATGGTTTGCATCAAAAAAAACAAAATCTACTTGGGAAATATTGTTAAGTGTTGGCTTCAAAGTACTATCGATATTGCCCACAACCAATTCTATATTTTTTAATCCCTTTTTTTTAAAATTGGCCTGGGCATAACTAGAAATGTGTGCACAACCTTCAAAACTGGTCACTTTTGCTGTTGTTTTTGCACTCGCCAAATACATGGTGGTAATGCCCAATGAAGTTCCCAAATCTATAATTTGCAAAGGCTGAAAATAATGTACCAGCCGAAAAAGCAATTGTCCTAGTCGAGGATTTTTGAGCGACTTTGCGGCTATTTCATTGATTGTTCTGGAAGCGTTTTTTTGTGTGCCTGTACCAAAATCTGTAACGGTGATGGTATCGGTGCAACGTAACATCTTCGTACGCATTGCTTCTATACCAGTGTAAGCATAAAAATTTTGTCGACTTCTGATTGCCCTTGTATATACATCAAATACAAAGGGAGAATGAATGGAATGTTCGTTGCCCGAATAAAATAAAAATTTGAAATAACTACGTATTAAAAAAAATAGCTTCACTAAAATCTCTCTTAAAATTAATTCAATTTATACGGCGTAATCATGGTAAATTGAGGGATGACAACAGTAAATTCGCTGCCATCGTAGAGCCGCATCATGGTGTAAGTGCCTTGCATTTTTCCTATTTCCGTACGAAAGTTACAACCCGAAACATACTCATGATATTCGCCTGCTTCTATAATTGGTTGCAGCCCTATCACGCCCTCGCCCTCTACCTCTCGCACTACACCATTGGAATCGTATATAAACCAATGCCTACGCATCAGCTGAATAGACGTATGGCTATGGTTATGAATTCTTATTTTATAATTGAATACGTAGTGGTGGTGAACGGGACTAGACTGTTCAGGCTGAAAAAAACTTTCTACACTCACCTGCACTCCATCTGTTATTTTGGTAGTCATAAAGTGGTTTGTTATTTAAAAAAGCAATCCATCGTAGTGCTCTTGTTACACTTGTTTAAATCTACCATATTTTATTGCTAAAAAAAATGTACCATTTACATATTTCAAAAAAAATGAAGATGATTGCCTCAAGGAATATCTAAGAACTTGTGAACTTGTAAAGAAATTTGCCATTGGGGATTGGCTTTTACATATTCTACTATTTGTGGGTTTATCTCTGACATTCGAGACCATTCGGGCTGAAGATAGAATTTTACATTTTTCTTGTTGTTCGATTGTTTTACTAGCCCATAGTTTTTCTCTGCAAATTCAAAATCTGATTTATTGTAAACAATAATTTTTAATTCGTCAATATGAGCAAAAATTTCGGGTACTGGTTCTTTAAATTTTTTAGGAGATAAGCACACCCAATCCCATATTCCACTAAGAGGATACGCTCCTGATGTTTCTATATTAGTAGTAAAGTTGGCCTGTTTTAATTGCGAAGTAAGTGCCGTTAAATTGTGCATGAGTGGCTCGCCGCCTGTTATCACGGCAAGCCTTGCAGTATATTCTTCCGCAGTTTTAACTATTGATTCGATGGCTACGCTTGGCCATTTATTTGCATCCCAAGATTCTTTCACATCGCACCAATGACAGCCAACGTCGCAACCTGCAAGGCGAATAAAATACGCTGCCTTGCCTTGATGTGCACCCTCGCCCTGCACGGTATAGAAAGCTTCCATGAGGGGAAGTTCAATACTTGTTATGCAATTAGCGTTTAGTGTCATTGTTATAATATAAAAGAAACAAAGTGTTGTTTTCTATGCCAATTGCAAAGGTATAAAAACTACTCTAGTTGCAGCAACTTATATCCAAATATCATTTAGCTGCATGACTGAATTGAAAACTTAAATATAAACTCTAAAAAGTATAGGAAAGACCAATATATATTACTTATTTTGAAACTAACTTAATTTCAAATATATGAGAAAAATTATTACCCATTTTAGATTTGCATTAATTGCAATATTGTTCTGTAATATTGGATTACAAAGCGCCAAAAGTTACGATTTGTCAACTATTAGCTACGATTATCTTGCCCAGTTGCCTTACGGCACAGGGGTTGTCGAAGTATATAAAAATGGTGCAGTATTAACGCCCAATGGCAGTATGATAGGTTATAAAACAAATCTAGGAAATATTGGCGTTTTAGAAATGGAACAGTTGGGTGAAGATTTGAAAATAAGCTGGATTACCTACAATAATGATAAAACAATTTCTAGCCAAACTTTAGGTTTTATTGTTACAAAAAATACGGTCATAGATTTAGACAAAGGCTTTAATTACGCCGCCAACTCTAAGGAAAATGAGTTTAAATGGGTCTTCAGTGCTACTTCTGGCAATACTAGTATCAGCTTTTTCTATGGTACTTTTTTTAAGCTGCCCGCTTCCGATTGTTTTGCAAACTTAAGTACTATTAATTCTATTTCAGAAGCCAAAATTAAATCTTATCCTATATGGAAGCAGGATATAAATGCGACAGATTATGTCTCTACAAAAACAAAAATAATTTACCAAACCAACGAAGGAAGATATGGTATAATGGAAATTGTAAGCAAAGCTACAGATCTTGTTATCAACTGGATTACTTATGAAACAAATGGCAACATATACAGCACTGGTTGCAACAAAAGTATTGGTCAATTGCAAATTTTTGATTTGGATATGGGAAATACAGCAACAGTGGCAAATTTTGATATACAATGGATTGAAGATGATAAAAAAGTAAAATGGATATATTTTGGTAATAATGCAAAATTGGCTTTGTTGCCCAATGCTACCTGCGAAACCAACTTAGCTAAATTGAAAGAAATTACAAAAGAAACGATTAAAAGCTACTCATTTACTGATACTCAAATTGATGGATCTGAAAACAATAATCAACTAAAAGTAGGAACTCGTGTGGCATTTCATACAGCTGACGATAGATTTGGAATTTTCAAAATTGTTCAATACGGAGAAGATTTACTGATAGACAGAATTACCTACGATGACGTAAATGGCGTTTATAGTTGGGGTTGTTTTGAAAAAATACAAAGCACCTACGCTTATGATTTGAATAATGGTAATGCCGTAAATCTTAAAAACAGCGACATGTTTTGGTTTTTTGAAACTCTTCAATCACGGTATTTGATTCCCAAAAACGGAACAAAATTTTATCAAATAGACCAACCTATTACCAACGTTACTAAAACAGAGAACAATAAAATTTTAATTTTCCCTAATCCTGCCAAACATGAAGTGCACATTTTAGATGCCAATTCAAATTCATCAGTTACTTTTTATGATCCTTTGGGAAAACAAATGGTATTGCAAACGAATGATGAAGGTATTGTAAATTTAGAAGGCTTAAAAGCAGGATTATATCAAATAAACTATTCATCAAAAGGTAGCTGGAAGTATGCAAAATTGAATATAGAAGATTAACAACGCTACGATTTCTCTTGGTATAATTTACACTAGCACCTCATTCAATCGCAATGATGTGCTAGTGTATTTTTTTAATACACTTCTTTCTTTGCAGCCTTCAAGGTATTTGAAAGCAAGGAAGCGATAGTCGTAAGGCCAACACCGCCTGGCACAGGGGTTATATAGCTGCATTTCTCAGCAACTTCATCAAATTTCACGTCACCCAATAATCGGTATCCCGATTTTTTGGTGCCATCTACCATTCTAGTGATACCTACATCTATCACTACTGCACCCTCTTTTACCATATCGGCGGTAAGAAATTCGGCTTTGCCTAGGGCGATAATGATAATGTCGGCTTGTAGCGTAATATATTTTAAATCTTTGGTTCGGCTGTGACAAAGTGTTACAGTAGCATTGCCAGGGTTTGCATTGCGAGACATTAAAATACTCATAGGCGAGCCTACAATATTGCTGCGGCCTATTACTACACAATGCTTGCCGTCGGTAGGTATTTCATATCTTTTCAGCATTTCCATCACACCGTTGGGTGTAGCTGATACGTAAGTGGGAAGCCCTAAAGCCAACCTACCAAAATTGGTAGGATGAAAACCATCCACATCTTTTTCTGGCAAGATAGTTTGCACCACTTTACTCTCAGAGATATGTTTTGGCAAGGGCGACTGCACAATCAGTCCATCAATAGATGAATCATTATTGATTTCAATCACTTTTGCAAGTAGTTGTTCTTCGGTAATATTAGCATCGTAGGTAATCAAGGTAGATATAAAACCAACCCGCTCGCAAGATTTTACCTTATTGTTTACATAAGTAATGCTGGCACCATCGCTACCTACTAATATTGCTGCAAGGTGCGGTATTTTTCCGCCTTTGGCAGCAATTATTTTCACTTCTGCGGCAATCTCGGTGAGTATTTCTTCGGAAATTTTTTTACCGTCTAATAGTTGGTAGGCCATGGTGTAGGAACTGATTTTATATTTGAATGTGCTTTAGAGTTGTATTTCAACAATGAAAATTGAACTTATTTCTTCAACCGATTTAAAATTTCCTGAATTTCACTTTCGGTTAGTCCTGTATATTTTATGATTTTTTCTAGAGGTTCACCATCTTTTAGCATAGTTTCAGCTAAGTTGTTTTGAATTTTCCGCATTCCTACGATTTCTCCTTCTTCCCTAGCTGTATCCAAAGAATTATTCAAATCTCTGAAAACTTTCATGCTGTCCTCATAAGATTCAGCTTCGGCTGGCGAAAATTTTGCAATTTCTGCAACTTCAAACAATCGCTCAAATATGCTTTCCCGCAATTCATCTGGAATTCTTTCTAGCTTATGCAAATTGCGAATGATGTATAACCATTTGTCAAACCGAGTTTCTAATTGCGTAATTGTTTTGGTAAACTTGGGCATTTCCAAATACACAAAAGTCAGCTTATCATAAAATACTTTATTTGTTTCTATGTCGGCTAACTTTACATTGTATCTGTACTTGTCTTTCTCATTCAAATCTTCATCAAATACAAAATCAAGAATAGCAACTGTATAAACAGCTTTTAATTCAAAATTCCAATTACTGCCTCTCTGGGCTTGTTCTCTAATGGGAAAAGTAGAATAATATACTGTTCTATCTTTGAAAAATTTTTGCTTCGTTTTTTGAAGCTCTACAATAAATTTTTCTCCTCTTTCATTCTCACAATACAAATCAAATATGACCCTCCTATCTTCTTCATGTGGTCCTAATCTGTCTGATTTTAAATACGTCAAGCTCATTATTTTCCCCGTTTCTTCTGAAAGCAATTCATTCAGAAAATCGAGTAGCAAATCTTTACTAGGCTCCTCTCCAAACAACCGCTTAAATCCATAATCGGTAAATGGATTGATATATTTTTCTTTAAAATCGCTTGACATATAAACTGAGTTTTATATTAAAATAATACCGTAGAATTACCTCAATCCAGCTTCAACACTGCCATAAATGCTTCTTGCGGAATCTCTACGTTTCCTACTTGACGCATGCGTTTCTTACCTTTTTTCTGTTTGTCGAGTAGTTTTCTTTTTCTTGAAATATCTCCTCCATAACATTTGGCCAATACATTTTTTCGCAACGCTTTTATTGTTTCTCTGGAAATGATTTTAGCACCAATAGCGGCTTGTATGGCTATTTCAAATTGCTGACGGGGCAGCAATTCTCTTAATTTTTCACACAATCTTTTACCCCACTCGTAAGCCTTGTCACGGTGTACTATGGCCGAGAGTGCATCTACTTTTTCTCCATTCAACAAAATATCCAACCGCACCATGTTTGACTCTCTGTAACCTAGCAGCTCGTAGTCTAGCGAAGCATATCCTTTGGATATTGTTTTAAGTTTGTCAAAGAAATCAAACACCATTTCTGAAAGGGGCATTTCAAAAATCATTTCTATACGATCGGTCGTAAGGTACACTTGATTTTTAAGCATTCCTCGCTTCTCCATACATAGCGACATGATGTTGCCTATATAATCTGATTTAGTAATAATTTGTGCTTTAATAAATGGTTCTTCAATGTGTGCCAACCTTCCTGGGTCTAGCATCTCTGAGGGAGCATTCACAATATGCTTTTCGCCTTTGGTATCAAAGGCCCAGAACTGCACTGAAGGTACAGTAGTAATTACTGTTTGGTCAAATTCTCTTTCCAATCGTTCTTGCACTATTTCCATGTGCAGCATTCCTAAAAATCCGCAGCGAAAGCCGAAGCCTAGTGCGGCAGAGGTTTCTAGTTCCCATACCAAAGATGCATCGTTGAGCTGCAATTTTTCTATTGCCTCACGCAAGTCTTCAAAATCGCTTGTATCCACAGGGTACACACCAGCAAATACCATTGGTTTTACATCTTCAAATCCTTGTACATTGGCTGGGCAAGGGTTATCTACATGTGTGATGGTATCGCCCACTTTTACTTCTTTGGCAGTTTTTATTCCAGATATAAGATAGCCTACATCGCCTGCCTCTATTACATTTCTAGGTTCTTTCTGCAATCGCAATACGCCTATTTCATCGGCATTGTATTCTTTGCCTGTGGCTACAAATTTTACTTTGTCACCTTTTCTTATAGTTCCATTATAAACCCTAAAAATTACTTCTATACCTCTAAAAGAATTGTAAGATGAATCAAAAATCAAGGCCTGTAGTGGGTCTTTTATATTTCCTTTGGGTGCTGATATTCTGTTTATAATTGCTGCTAAAATATCATTTACACCTGTACCATCTTTACCACTTGCAGCAATGATGTCTTCTCGCTTGCAACCCAAAAGATCTACCATTTGATCTTTGATTTCTTCGGGCATGGCACCTGGCAAATCTATTTTATTCATTACAGGAATGATGACCAAATCGTGTTGCATAGCAAGATACAAGTTTGAAATGGTCTGTGCTTGTATGCCTTGCGATGCATCAACCAGTAGCAATGCTCCTTCACAGGCAGCAATAGAACGAGATACTTCGTACGAAAAATCTACGTGACCTGGGGTATCTATCAAGTTAAGGCAATAAGGTTTGCCCTCAAATATATAATCCATCTGGATGGCGTGGCTCTTGATGGTGATGCCTCGCTCTCTTTCTAAATCCATATCGTCGAGCACTTGTGCCTGCATTTGGCGGTTGCTTACGGTATTGGTAAATTCTAATAGTCTATCTGCCAACGTGCTTTTGCCGTGGTCTATATGTGCAATGATGCAGAAGTTTCTAATGTTTTCCATTAATGAGTTTTAAGCAAATTCAAATTTAAACATATTACACCATATTTATGAAATATTATTCATCGACCTAGTCTAATAGGCAGATTTACTAAAAATGATCTAAAGTGGTTACCATCATTTTGAAAAAATCATACAATACAACCAAATAAAGAAATAATAAAAAAGGTGGGCAGTATTCAAATTTTAATTAGCAACTTATAACCCACAATCCGTACACATAGCGTATTTATTACTTTAAATTTCATATTTGAAACAACCCGAATCCACCAACGATTCATGAATTTATACTCTAACATTAAAAAGATAGCCAACGAAATTTTCTACTCATTTCCCATGCAGTTGCTGGTCAATCATGTGAAAAAAAATCAGATTTTACTGGTGGTATGGGTAGTGCTATTTGGTATAGTGACCCAAAATATAGGCAGTAGCATGGGTGTACCCTACCTATTTCTAGACCCAGAGTACTTGAATAAGGTAGATTATTGGGGCTTTATGATTATGGGTGCATCGGTGGCTATATTTCTAGCATCATTTCACATCACTACCTACATACTCGACAGCAGCAGGTTTCCATTCTTAGGTTCGGTAAAAAATCCTTTCTTAAAATTTTGCATAAACAACAGCATTCTACCAGTAATATTTCTACAAATCTATGTCACTTTCATCATCAAATTTCAATTGACCAATGGATTTCAACATAGGTTTGAAATTTTTATAGAAGTGTTGTGTTTTCTTAGCAGCCTTTCTATAATGCTAATTTTGATTTTTTTATATTTCAACAAAACCAACAAAGATGCTGTAAAGGCATTTACCGAAGATGTAAATAACCACCTCAAAAGATATCCTGTAACAAGGGTAAATGTGCTGAATAAAATCAATACCGATAAACGCAATAAATACCGAGTAGATTCTTATCTAAACCTTGATTTAACAATTTCTAAAACTCCTGTTTTTAAAATCTATGATAAACAAGCTCTACTTAAAGTATTTGACCAAAACCACCTCAATGCTGTTATTTTTGAAATATTTGTCATTGTCATTATTCTGCTGCTAGGTCTTTTTCGAGACAATACTTTATTTCAGATTCCGGCTGGTGCTAGTGCCATATTGTTCATGTCTATGTTCATGATGCTCACAGGAGCATTTTCCTACTGGCTTAGAGGCTGGGCTATATCGGCAGTAATATTGGCTTTATTTGTATTTAACCTATTGGTCAAGCATAATATTATCAATAGCGAATACCAAGCGTATGGCATCGACTATCATAAAACGCCTGTCGATTTTTCTCTAGAGAAATTGAATGAAATCAATAGCTCCAAGAATTTGCTAGACGATATCAAATCTACTACCGAAATACTAGAAAATTGGAAAGATAAATTTAAAGATACCTCCAAGCCTAAAATCATATTTGTATGTGCCAGTGGTGGTGGGCAAAGGGCTGCAGTATGGACAATGCGAACGCTACAGCACCTAGACGAGCAGTTGCAGGGCAAATTGATGCAGCACACCATTCTAATGACTGGTGCATCGGGTGGTATTTTAGGAGCTGCTTACTACAGAGAGTTATGCCTACAAAAAGCCATGGGAAAAAACGTAAATACTTACGATAAAAAATATTTTGACAACATAGCCAAAGATGTGCTAAACCCTATCATATTCAGCTTAGTGGTGAATGATATGTTTTTCCGATTTCAAAAATTTAGCGATGGCAAATATGAATATTTAAAAGATAGAGGGTATGCTTTTGAGCAAAAACTAAATGAGAATACCGAGCAAATGATGGACAAGCCGCTATCGGCATACAGATTGCCCGAATACGAAGCCAAAATACCTATGCTTATCTGCTCGCCTACCGTTATCAATGATGGTCGCAAACTATTTATCTCGCCTCAAAACATTTCATACCTTACCAATGCTTCGCTGTTTACCCAACGTAAACTAAATCAAAAAATAAAGGGGATAGAATTTACGAGAATGTTTGCTAGACATGATGCCGAAAACCTGAGATATTTAAGTGCTTTGCGCATGAGTGCTACCTTTCCCTACGTAACACCAAATGTAACCCTGCCCAGCTACCCAGCTATGGAAATAATGGATGCCGGGCTTACCGACAACTATGGAATACGAGATGCCATCCAGTTTCTATACGTATTTAGAGAATGGATTTATGCAAATACAGGCGGAGTAGTGATAGTTTCTATCCGAGATTCAAAAAAGGAGGATCAAGTAGAACACCCAAAAGAATTGTCATTTTTTCACAAACTACTTACACCTATCGGCAGCCTATACAATACTTGGGATTATTTGATGGATTACAACAACGACAACCTACTAGAATATTGCGAAGCGTGGTACAAAGGAGAATTAGAAGTCATCAATTTTGAATACATTCCTAAACCCAAATATTGGCAAAAACTAATTGAAAAAAATATAGACCCCAAAGAAGTTGAGGAAACTACCCGCAAAGAAAGAGCCTCGCTCAGTTGGCACCTTACGACTAGAGAAAAAGAAAGCCTCAGCCGCACCATTGAAGAAAGTAATAACCAAATTGCATTAGAAAAACTTCAAAAGTTGCTGAAGTAACATGCTTATTCATACTTTTAATTTTTCAAAAAAACTATTTTTATACATCGTGAATTGACATACAGGCCTCGCATACTGACCGATGGTAAATAATGAACATGAAAATAGGCACTATTTTATTTTTGAAAATTTCTAATCTATTCACTGGATTTTTGCTGGTGATAGGTGCTTATTTTGGTACCACCCATGCTGTTTTTTGTCAATCAAATACCATTACTGTATGCGACAGTAACACGAAAAATCCTATTGCATTTGCAACCGTTCAGATAGACTCAAAATTATACATGACCAATGTGCAAGGCCACGTAGAGCTACCCACTATTGCTAGGCAAATCTTTGCGACTGTCGAGCACCCCCTTTACCAGCAAAAAATAATCAATAGATTCAATAATAACAGCAAAAGCATCATATACCTAGAAAAAAAATATCCTTTTCTAGGCGAGAAAGTGACCACTAGAGAAACCCAAAATTTGATGCAGAAAATCACAATTTACAAAAAAAGAAATAACCTAAAATACAAAAAGAACTATACCTATGACACCTACAATAAAGTAACATTGACCCCTAGAAGCGACTCAGTAAATAAATTTGATAAGCTATATAAAGTACTACCCAAACGCATCAAAAGACTAGCACAAAACCAGCATTTGCTAGTACTAGAGACTACTACCCAACGAAAAGTAATAAATGAATTAGTACAAAAAGAATTGATTACAGCAGCAAAATCTTCTAATGTAAGTGTGCCATTGATTGCTATTGAAAGCAGTCAATTACATTCAGTATCTATTTATGACAATTGGCTAAAAATAGGAGGCAGAGAATTTGAAAGTCCACTTTCGGAAAAAAGTAACGAACATTACATTTTCAACATAGAAGACACCTTAACGTTAGATGCCGACACACTATACAGAATCAAATTTAACCCAATAGAAAAACATTATTTTAAAGGACTCAACGGATTCATGTATATTTCCACACACCATTATGGGGTACGTTTTTTTGATGCCTCACCCGATGATGCACAAAGTAAACTAGACATTCAACTATGTCAGTCTTTTCGGTGGATTGACGGCAATTGGTATCCTTTTGAAACCCATACACGCATAGCAACCAAGCACGAATTAGGAAAAATAAGTTTCGTAGCCAATATATTTACTCAAATCAATCATCTTGACACAAAACCCAATTTGAGCCAAGAAGATTTTGACGAAACCATACTGCACTACCCTGCAACTGCCGACAATACCACTACTCAAGATTGGGCACAAACAAGGCCCATACCGCTTACCCCTGCCGACTCGGCTACTTATCACTATTATGAAATTGCTGATAAAAATAAATTTATTCAAAAATCGTTGCAGCTAGGCGAAAATCTATACTTCGGTTTTTTTCCATTGGGCAAAATCAATTTCGATATGCACCGATTTGTAAACTTCAATAAAATAGAAAAAATAAGACTGGGATTAGGGCTAGAAACCAATCCTAAATTTTCAGAAAAACACAGATTTGGAATGTATGCAGGCTACGGTTTGCTTGACAAGCAGTGGAAATACGGTGCCAACTACAGCATAGTGTTGAACAAAAATTATGACACAAAATATGAAAGTAGCTACACCCATGAATTGCAAGAAGCTGGCCTACCTAATTTTCCTTTTGACAGATACCAGTACTCTTCAGAAATACTACGCAACTTCAATTTGCAAATTATGGATTTCGTTTCATCATGGCAAAATAGTGTCACAGCACACCCTATCGATTTCTTGGATGTGTCTGCTGGTGTTAGTATTAGTAGGCATCAAAACAATTACACCTACAATTTTAAAGGAACACCAATTTATAAAATGGATTTTATAGAATTACTTTTAGGGGCTAGGTATGCCTTTGGCGAGCGAAATATTCAATACCTGCTTCACAAAAAATACCTGCCTTCCAAATTTCCCATTGCTTACCTACAGCTTGCACAAGGCGTAAATGCAGGATTTGGACATTATGCTTTCAGTAAATTAGATTTTAAAATAGAACAGTACATTCGTCTATTTGGTTTGGGTGTAACAAAAATTCAATTGCTATATACAAAAACCAGTGGCAACGCACCCTACAGCAAATTATTCAATGGCAAGGGTAGCCAGCAAAATGGTTCGGTTATTATTCACAATAGTTTTGAAACCATGCAATACAACGAATTTTTGAGCGACGAATTTGTGGGCTTATTCTTTAGTCACGATATAGGCAAGCTACACACACCCTACACCTTTAGCCAACCCTCATTGACTTTGATTCATAACATGGGTGCTGGCAGCTTAGCCAATACCGCTAATCACGAAAATTTGCCTTTCCGCTTTAAAACCATGGAAAAAGGATTTGTAGAATCGGGAGGCTTTTTTAGCAACTTGCTCATCATTCGATTGAATGGTTTAAAAATTGGATTAGGTGCAGGTTTAATCTATCGCTACGGCCCTTATGCCTCGCTGAAAGCAAGTCAAAATACAATATTCAAATTTGCATTAACTTTTAGAATGTAGTTTGCAATTCCCCTGGCCTCTAATCAAAATGCATAATGAAATAGCTGTAAATATTTCAAGTATTACTAAAAAAATAGAACAATTAAAACTTTATATCATCAATTGTAAAATTACAAGCAGACCAAGAATTTGCACAAGTCATATTCAACTGTTAGTCCATCGAAAACTTTGAAGAATATTTAAGGTAAGGCAAGCCGGGCAAAATCAAGTAGTAAATGATACTCTAAAATCCAACAATTGACCCTGTAAAAAACACGTCTTGCATTATTTACAACAGAAATCAAATGCGCATTACGATGAACTTGCAGAGCAAACAGGAAATGCCACAGCAATAATAAAACTATATATTCAAGACCTTACAAAACGTGGTTTTATAGAAAGATTGGAAAGCCACAAAACGAGATATTGGAAAATCATGCAACAATAAAATCAGCCAGCACCTTTGGTAGCACATTTACATTTTCCCCAAACGCATAAAGCCAAGCAAAGAATGCGAAAGAAGCCGCCAAGCCAATGCACCAAAGAAACTGCCAACAATGAAAAACACAGCAGCGAAAAAGAGAAGACCCGCTTGCAACAGTATCTGCCACATAGGGAAGGTTTCATGCTTTAGAAACAGATTTGCAAAAGGCAAAAGTTTTGCGTTCCTCAAAACCATTAGTGGTAAAAATCTCTACCATCATACATCTATCAACTGGATTGTTGAAATATCTTAAACTTTGTCTTACTTTGCATGGATAATATTTTTACAAAATCCAAAGTAAAACGCTATATGGATTACCAAGTAATAGAAGAAGCTGGCTTCAAATATGTAGATGTAGGTCAAGGAGAAACCGTCATGCTTTTGCATGGGTTGTTCGGTGCCTTGAGCAATTGGGATACTGTAATCACTGAGCTTAGAGAACGCTACAGGGTATTGATTCCTATTATGCCTATTTTTGATATCAGTATCAAATCGGCCTCTATAGATGGCCTTGCCAACTATATAGAGGGTTTTGTAAATTTGAAAAAACTTGAAAATTTGACCATTCTAGGCAATTCGCTGGGGGGGCACGTGGGTTTGGTATATACCTTGCGCAATCCCAGTAAGGTAAAGCGACTAGCATTGACAGGCAGCTCTGGATTGTTTGAAAACTCTATGGGAGGATCATTTCCCAAAAGGGGAAGCTACGAGTATATTCGTGAAAAAGTGGCCTATACCTTTTATAGCCCAGCAACGGCTACCAAAGAACTGATAGATGAGGTTTTTAATATAGTAAAAGATATCAGTAAATGTATTCGTATTATAGCCATAGCACGCTCGGCCCAGCGTCACAATATGGCACATGATATAGGCAAAATAAAAACACCTACACTGCTTATTTGGGGGCTCAATGATACCATTACTCCAGCAGCAGTAGCACATGAGTTCAATGCCTTGATAGAAAATAGCACACTATATTTTATAGACAAATGTTGCCATGCACCGATGATGGAGCATCCACAAAAATTTAATGAACTTTTTATGAATTTTCTCCGTGCTAATCCGTTGAAATAATTAATTCATAAATCAAAAAACTAATTACAAAAGCATGTTAGCAGAAGAGTTAATCAACCAAATGATACCTCCATTGAAGCCCACCGATACGGCTGGCAAGGCATTGTCTTGGATGAATAACCTCCATATTGCCCAGTTGCCTGTAGTAGATCATCAAATATATCAAGGTATTGTTACAGAAGATGCTATTGTCGAGGCCGAGGACCTTTCAAGGGCACTATCTACAATAGATTTAGTATTTTCAGATTTGAATGTACATCACGATACACATTTTTACGATGTGCTAAAAAAAGCTTCAAAAAATAAATTACAAATCGTATCGGTACTAGACCAAGACAATAAATACTTGGGCGTTATTTCAGTGTCTGATGCCTCGGCCGCTATAGCCAACATGTTTGCCTCGCAAGGGCCTGGAGGTATTATTGTACTGGCTATGAAAGATACTGATTATTCTCTGGCACAAATAAGTCGATTGGTAGAAAATAACGATGCAAAAATTATGTCGGCTTTTGTCACCAACGAAGACCGTGACCCCAATATCATTCGAGTAACATTAAAATTGGACAAAATAGAATTGTCGAGGGTAATAGCTACGCTAGAACGATACAGCTATCAAGTAGTAGCACAATTTCAAGAGGCTTCTTTACAAAACAACGACAAAGATAGGCTGGATTTATTGCTAAGGTATATGAATATCTAACAAGGTAACTTTTAAATTATAAAAGATGAAGATTGCGCTTCACGGAAAATTATACAAAGACGAGGCACAGCCACATATTCAAAAGCTATTTGAGATATTGCTACAGCATAAGGTAGAGATAGTGCTTTATGAACCTTTTAGATTTTTTTTAGAAAAGAAAGGAATAGATACCAAGGCTTTTGCAACATATAGCCAGCACACCGACCTAGTAAATGTTGATTTTGTATTCAGCATAGGTGGCGATGGTACATTGCTAGATGCAGTTACACTTGTGCGAGAGCAAGAAATCCCCATACTGGGTATCAATGCTGGTCGATTAGGCTTTTTGGCCACCACCCAACCCTATGAAATAGAAACTGCACTAGACGATTTTTTTTACCAACGCTATACCTTTGACCGTCGCTCGCTGATACACCTCGATGCCGATAAAGATTTATTTGGTGGTGTTAATTTTGGGTTAAATGAATTTACCATTCTGAAAAAAGACACCTCTTCTATGATTGTGGTACATGCTTATATTGATGGCGAGTACCTCAACTCTTACTGGGCAGATGGATTGATAGTATCTACTCCTACAGGCTCTACAGGCTACTCGCTTAGTTGCGGGGGGCCACTCGTAATGCCTTCGTCTAATAATTTTATCATTGCCCCCATCAGTCCACACAACTTGAATGTGCGACCCATGATTGTTTCTGACAGCAGCACAATTTCTTTTAAGATAGAAAGCCGCAGTAAAAATATATTGGTAGCCCTAGATTCTAGGTCTAAATCTATTGCTCATACCACCCAACTAAGCGTTCGCAAAGAGCAATTTTGTGCTAAACTAGTGCAACTGAAATCCTACAATTTTTTAGAAACCCTTAGAAGCAAATTGAATTGGGGTTTGGATATGAGAAATTGAGACAATAAAATATTGCCAAACATCAACTTAGTCAAAATATCCTTGGCCTTGCATGGTGTAAAATTTTGTTTTAGCAATATATTTTTTTAGTTCATATTTATCCAAATCTTCCTTCAATACTTCTTGAATAGCTACAAGTAGCAAATTAATGATTCGTTTACTAGGGTAAAGTGTGTATGCCTTCTCTAACGTATTTACTGCATTTTTATATTTTTTTAAATTGTAATACACCACCGCCTGATTGTAGTAATACAAACCTGCAAACTCAATTAAGTTCACTTTTTCGGTATATACCTTGAGGGTGGTGAATGGTTTGCTTTTGTGCCCTACCATACCTAATAAATGATTGAAATTGGTAGGTATTTCCATGGCATAGCGTTGTTGGGTAGCTTCTATTTGAGCGGCATCGGCTATGAAGCCATTGATGGGGTCGGTACTTTCAAATAATACTTTCTCTTTGCCCAAATTTACAATCAAATACGCATGATTGGCAGTTTCATATAATTCATAAGTGATACCCATCTCATCTAATACCATGGCATATAAGGCTGTGCCCGTAAGGCAATCGTAACTTTGATTTTGAATCAAATGACTGAAAAGTGAATAGGTATGGTATTTCTTCAAATATACTTTGTGTACATGCTCAAAAATCTTCTTTAAAAAACGAATATTATTTTTTATCCTTCTCTTCACTAAATAGCTAGCTTCTATTTTTATAATTGCATTGGCTTGATTGTACGTTACATTGCCTGCATTTGCATCAAATGAAGTGAAAAACGCAAGTGCATCAGTAGGCATTTTACCTTCAAAAGCCATAAAGTTTTTTTCTTCATATGCACTAGAAAAAAAATTATTGCCTCTAAAAAAAGGGTTGAACACTACTTTACTGCTTTGCCCACTAGCTGCAACAATACAGGTGGCAATTGCGAATAAAATAAAGTAAAAAATTTTCATCTCTAGAATGCTTTTATGAAGGCGATTGGCATTGCACTGCCCAAGGTATGCAGCAAATTTTGTTTACCTTTGGAACGTTAATTTAACAAAAATAAGTTTTCTCTTGTTTTTAAATTAACATTCTATTAATAGTAACCGGTACCAAATGTAATATTAATAAGCACCATGTGGATAGAAACTAACCATGCACTGATACAAACTTTTACCTTTAAAAATTTTAGTGAGGCTTTTGCTTTTATGACTCAAGTGGCTTTGATAGCTGAAAAGCTAAATCATCACCCCAATTGGAGCAATAACTATAACAAAGTAACCATTGCTCTACAAACACACAGTGCAGGCAATGTGGTAACGGCACTTGACCACAAATTTGCTAAAATGGTAACCGATTTGTAACCACCAGTTGAATAGATGAAGGCAAAAGAAATTTCATGTCGTTTTTTATATAAGCCTTACGCTATAGGCTTTTTGGCTATGCTGTGTTTACTAATCTTCAGTTTTAAAACTAACAATGAGCCTAAAATATTGATTAAAACCATTGTGCTAGATGCTGGACATGGGGGCAAAGACCCAGGCTGCATAGGCGTCAAAATAGGCACCAAAGAAAAAGACGTAAACCTAGATATAGTACTTAAATTGGGCAAATTATTAAAAGAAAATTTGCCCCAAATCAAAGTATTATACACCCGCACAGACGACAAGTTTATAGAACTAGGTGAGCGTGCAAATGTTGCCAATAAAGCCAAGGCAGATTTATTTATCTCCATTCATGCAAACTCTGGCCCAGAGTGGATGTGCGGCACCGAAACCTACGCCATGGGTATAGACAAATCGGAAAAAAAAATGACAGTTGCAAAGCGTGAAAATGCTGCTATTTTACTAGAGAAAGGCTATAAGCAAAAGTACGACAACTTTAACCCTAATGCACCAGAGTCTTATATCTTGTTTTCGCTTTCGCAAAATATTTTTTTGCAAAATAGCTTGATGCTTGCCAAGCAAGTAGAGCGACACTTTGGCGACCATGCCGACCGATGGAGCAGAGGGGTAAAGCAAGCCGGATTTTTAGTGCTGTGGCGTACTACTACTCCTAGCATATTGATAGAAACAGGTTTTTTGAGCAATAGAGAAGAAGAGCAATATTTAAGCAGTGAGGCTGGTCGGTGGAACGTAGCCCACGATATCTATTGTGCCGTACTTGCCTACAATACCGAACTCAACGAGTTGCAAGGAGAGCAATAATTTCAATCTGATGTCAGATACAAGGCATATTTAAACGATTTTCAAATCAAATATTTTATGAGTAATAACTATCAAATTCCTGCTGACACCCATATAGGGCATGTGCATTTGAAGGTTTCAAACATTGAGCGTTCACTCGCATTTTATTGCGATTTGTTGGGTTTTCAAATTACCATGATGTACGGCACACAAGCGGCATTTATATCGGCTGGCGGTTATCACCATCATATAGGGTTAAATACTTGGCATAGCAAAGATGCTGCACCTGCACCACTAGAGGGTGTAGGTCTATATCACACTGCTATAGTTTACCCCACTAGAAAAGATTTGGCAGTTATTTACGACCGTTTACGTCGAGCTTATTACCCATTATCAGGTGCCAGCGACCATGGGGTTTCAGAGGCACTTTACCTAAACGACCCCGATAACAATGGTGTAGAGCTATATTGGGATAGACCAAAAGAATTATGGAACTACAGCCCCGATGGTAGTATTGACATGTTTACCCAAGCATTAAATTTGCAAAATCTGTTGAATGAATTGTAAAATGATTGTCTTTGAAATATCCCCAAATTCAGTAACGGTTGAGTCAGTTATTTGCTGCACACATCGAGATATTTTTATTACAATCCCTTGCCTACCAAATCCCATTCTCAAATTAGGTTATTACCTAAAAATGTAAGTATTTTGAATCCATTTTTAAAGCCGTTCTGCTTCGGTTTTTGGAAATTTATAACAAATATTAAAAAACTTCTCAAAGCCTTATGAAGGTTGTAGACCACATCAAAAACGCAAACGGTAAAACATTATTTTCTTTTGAAATTTTACCCCCTTTAAAAGGTCAAGACATCAATTCTATTTACGATGCCATAGACCCACTGATGGAATTTAAACCTCCATTTATAGACGTAACCTACCACCGTGAAGAATTTGTGTACAAAGCCAAAGACAAAGGCTTGCTTGAGAAACGTACCATTCGCAAACGCCCCGGTACTGTAGGTATTTGTGCTGCTTTGATGAATAGATATAAGGTAGATGCCGTGCCACACATCATCTGCGGTGGTTTTAATCAAGAGGAAACCGAAAATGCCCTCATAGACCTTAATTTTTTAGGCATAGACAACGTGCTGGCTTTGCGTGGCGACCACATCAAATCTGATGGACATTTTATACCACAGCCCGATGGACACGCTTTTGCTACAGATTTAATCAAACAAATACAGCAACTGAATCAAGGCAAATATTTGGACAACGATATCGTGAATCCTGTACCTACCAATTTTTGTATAGGTGTAGCCGCATATCCAGAAAAACATTTTGAAGCCCCAAACCTGAAAACAGATTTAAAATATTTGAAAATGAAACAAGACTTGGGGGCCGAATATGTGGTAACTCAAATGTTTTTTGACAATCAAAAATATTTTGATTTTGTAAACAAATGCAAGGAAGAAGGTATTACCATTCCTATCATTCCCGGTTTGAAACCATTTACCACCATAAAGCAAACCACAGTACTGCCTAGCATTTTTCATATCGACCTGCCCGAGGCACTTTCAGAGGCATTGTACAAATGTAAAAACAACGATCAAGTACGTGAGGTAGGCATAGAATGGGGCGTACAGCAATCCAAAGAATTGATGAAATTTGGTGTGCCAGTGTTACACTATTATTCCATGGGCAAATCTCAATCGGTAAGGGAAATCGCAAGTCAATTGTTTTAAAATAATAAGGGTAGATAAATTTGTTGCTGAGGTAAATGGATGCATATCTAAAATTGTTTATCTTTAATTAAACAAACAACTAAGCCATGTCTATTATCAAAATTCCCATGTTATTTGTAGGTTCAAAAGGTGAGAAATCCCTTTACGGCTTATTTGATAGTGGTGCAAATTTAAGTTGCATCAATCCTGAATATGTAGATGAAATTGAGGAGAAAGTTGCCCTTGGTCGTGTACGCCAAATTGCCACTGCTGCTGAAGGACATTTTATAGAAGTTAAATATGCTGTCCGATTAGATTTTTATATGAATGATGTATTGCTCAGCGACGAGTTTCTAGTAGTGCCTGGCCTCAGTGAGGAAGTCATCATTGGTGCGGCCACAATGCAAAAATGGCGAATCAAATTAGATTTTGAACACGACAAAGCTACCGTAGACCCGAAGGTGGCGAAGATGCAGTTGATATAGGCTAAATTAAAAAAAGCCCCACAAAAAAAGTCTCGATTCTCATCGAGACTTTTTTATTGGTAAAACTACATTTAATTATTAAAACGGATATGTTCCTGCTTCTATCAATTTCGCTGCAATTCTTCTGCGGGCATCACGGGTGTTGAGTGGGGCAATTTTGGTAAATCGTTTTAAGCCCATTAGCATTACTTTTTGTTCATCGCCAGTAGCAAATGAATTGATGGCGTTTTTACCAGCAACATTTACCTTGTCCATCGCATCGTTTAGGTAAACTTTGGCTATATCTACAAACAGGCTACAAGCTGCCTCACCACGTTGTGAAATCAATTTTTCTGCACGCAACAATACCGATTCGCTCATGTAAATAAGTATGGCAATGTCGGCAAGGTTCATCAATACTTCTTGTTCGGTAGCCAACTTATCGGCAAATTTTTGAGCTGCAGCACCAGCACCCATGAGCAATGCCTTTTTCATATTGGCAAGTGCTTTTTTCTCTGCTACAAATAGTTCATCCTCATCTGCTCCAAAATCGGGAATAGCCATCAATTCTTTTTGTACTGCCATGGCTGGCCCCATAATGTCAAGCTCCCCTTTCATTGCTTTCTTGAAAAACATATCCATGGTCAGCATGCGGTTTATCTCGTTGGTTCCCTCAAATATTCTGTTGATTCGAGAATCTCTGTATGCCCTATCCATGGGGTAATCTGCAGAGAAACCATACCCACCCAATATCTGCACACCTTCATCTACTACATAGTCTAATACTTCTGAGCCAGCTACTTTCAGTATTGCACACTCAATGGCAAAATCTTGCGCGGCTGCCAACAATGCCTCTTCATAAGATTTTCCTGCAGCAACATACTCCTCTTCCGCAGCCTGAATATCCGCACCTGCCCGGTACATGGCCGATTCGCAAGTAAATATTTGAATGGCTTGCTCGGCCAGTTTGTGCTGAATAGCTCCAAAGTTTGCAATAGGTTGCTTGAACTGTATGCGTTCTTTGGCATATTGAATAGAAAGCATGCTGGTACGCTTGCAGCCACCAAGTGCCGCTGCTGCTAGCTTTATGCGACCAATGTTTAAAATATTAAAAGCTATCAAATGGCCTTTGCCTATTTGCCCCAGTACGTTTTCAACAGGTACTTTGCAATCGTTTAAGAACACTTGGCGGGTAGAAGAACCTTTAATACCCATTTTGTGTTCTTCGTTACCTAGCGTAAGTCCATCGCCTTTCTCCACTATAAAACCTGTAAACTTATCGCCATCTACTTGAGCAAAAACGATGAATACATCGGCAAAACCTGCATTGGTAATCCACATTTTTTGACCTGTAATTATGTAATGCGTGCCGTCGGTAGATAAGGTTGCTTTGGTTTTGGCTGCCAAGGCATCGGATCCTGACCCAGGTTCTGTAAGGCAATAGCTGGCTTTCAGTTCGCCTGTGGCTAGTTTGGGTAAATATTTATCTTTCTGAGCATCATTTCCAAAATACAAAATAGGTAAGGTACCAATACCTGTATGGGCTGCAAGGGCAACAGCAAATGAATATCCTGCTCCTACTACTTCGGTAATCAGTAAGGAAGTGTTAAAATCTTTCCCAAAACCATTGTATTTTTCTGGAATAGATATCCCTAGCAAACCTAGTTCGCCCGCCTTGTCTAGCAGGCTTTGCATCAACCCTTCTTCTTGCTTGTCTATTCTATCTAATATGGGGATCACTTCGGTATTCAAAAAATCACGACCCATATCGGCCATCATTTTTTGCTCTTCGGTTCTTTCTTCTGGTATTGCTATGTCGGCAGCATCTGTAGCCTTGATTACAAATTCGCCACCTTTGATTTTTTTTATGAGTGTTGCCATGGTTTTAAATATTTAGTATTAAAAATAAAGGGTTTATTGGGCAATTAAATTAATATTCGACAAATGGGGTAAGTGCATATAATTCAAAACTGATATGCAGGCTAAATGTTGCACAAAATTTACGCTATTTTTTGGCTACCATCGCTTGCAAGTCTTTGAACGGAGCGCATACAAATTCAGTTTCCATATAATGATGACAATATATAATACTATCTATAAAAAAATGGAGCAATCGTTTTTTAGGAATAAATATATTTAATAAACAACTGAAAGTTTGAGTATTTCAATTGCTATCTGTTTTTGTACTTTGCAGCCCATGAAACTTCTTTTGTAAATTGGCGTCAAATAAGATGGAAAAATATCTTGCCCTCGAATAATTTTATAGTTTTTAGTATGGAGAATTTGCGATGAAACGTTTTTAATGGTAACTTATTTTAATTATAAATTAACTTAAAAAAATCAATTTCACATGAATATTTGCAATAGAATTGCGAAAATAGCATTGATATTATCTATGCCACTCGCTAGTAGTGCACAACTTAGCACCATATCTTTTAATAATCAGGTGTTGGGTGAAAACAAAGGAATGGGCATGAATATAGAGTTTATGCAAACTCCCAGTTGGCAAACATCTCCTCTTATGCTAAATAAGATGCCTTTTGGTGTATTTGAACATGACTTCAATAACGTTGCGGCATATCCCGAAGCCGACCAATGGAAGTATAGCAATGGAACTGCCACCGCAGATAAAACAGCTCCATTTCAAGGAAAGCAATGCCTTAAATTCGTTTCTAATGGTAATAATGGCCTATTATCTAACCAATCTCAATTTTTTTTCGAAAGTAATACCCTTCACAAGTTTAGTATTGCCTTAAAAGCTGAAGCCAATTTTAATGGCACAGTGAATATAAGTCTAGGCAATCAGTATTTTGGCAATCAAAATAACCTTACAAGTGCAAACATAACCCCTACCAAAGACTGGAAAGTATATACTTTTGACCTTGGCAATATTAAAGTGGGTGATTTTATTGATAGAAAAAATATTAACATAAAAGGCTCAGGAACAGTGTATATTGATGATGTCAAATTATACACTGCAGCTGACGATAGAGGTGACAAATTTGCTAAAAGTGTTGTAGATAAGTTAAAAGAATTTCAACCAGGTCTAATGAGATGGGGAGCCATTCCAGCAAATTTCTACAATTTTAAAGAAAGTACAGGTATAGGTGTACCCAATAGATTTACCTATGGTGATTGGGTAAAAATTAGCAATGAACTAAATAGCGTACCTGATATCTGTGTAGGTGTAGATTACAAGACCGATTACGTAGATGAAACGAGTAATACGTTCAAGTTATTTGCAGAATATCTAACAGGCGACGCTACTACTGATGGTGGCAAAATAAGAATTTCAGAAGGTTATACTGCACCTTTAGTGCAAAATTCCAAGGAATTTATTATAGAAATGGGCAATGAAGTATGGGGTGGGGCTGCACATGGAGCATCTTTCTATAGTTTAGATGGTCAGGTAAGCATGGATGAATACATGAAATTTACAGAGGCAGGTATTACTTCTATGAATAATGTACCCTCATATACAGCCAATAAAAACAAAATTTCAGTAGTATATAGTGGTTGGAGTGTAAGTGTTGGCGACTCTTGGAATTTGTCGCTTATCAATAGACGATTTAAAAGATTAGGAGACCAAATAGCGTTGAGCGGTTATTTGGGTGGAAACCTAGCCCTAGAAAATGGCATTCCCCTGACCGATCCTACGAGCATAGACGCCCAAAGAGATTATTATAAGAAAACAATCGCAAGCATTCCTGTAACTACAGCAAGGGCTATACAGCTAAAGGATGCTGCCGCTAAATCTCAAGGTAAAAATATGCCTTTCTTCTTTTATGAAGGCACGATGACCAATGAAAAGTATTATGCCAAACTGGGTCAAGCAGTAGTCTATATGGATTATATTATGGAAATGATGAGAATAGGCAATCTGTCATGGCCTGTGGCATTTAACTTTACTGGCGGTCAATATGCTTTGGTATATAATGATAACGGAGTATGGAAAAATAAGCCCATGTTTACATTGGGAAAAACATTTAACAAACTTACCAAAGGCAAAATTTTATCTTCCTCTATTGCTGGCCCCTTGGACTCGGCAGTTACTGGGGGTACAAAATACCCAAAATTAGGACACCTACTGACCTCGCCAGATGGAAAAAACTTTTCGTTAATGCTTACCAATAGGGATTTCAACAATGCTCAAAGTGTTAAAGTAGAACTTCCTGCCAATGCCACCTTTTCCAATAATGCCACTATCACAACTATTTCTGCAACCAATTGGAACGTAGATAAAGAGTCTGATTTGAGTATTGTAACCAATAGTATCAGTGATTTTAGCAAGAATAAAAGTATAGAAGTGCCGAAATTTGGCACTGTAGTGATTAACTTTACAGGCGACTTAAATTTGATAACTAGTACAGAAAATATCGGTCAGCATACCGATAAACTCTCTGTAAACATATATCCAAATCCAACTAATAAAATCATTACCATAGAGGGGGTATCCAATCCTTCTACTAAAGTTTATAATTCTTTAGGAATGGAAATAATGGTTTCTAATTCAAACGTTATTGATTTCTCTGGTATGAGTAGGGGTATCTATAATCTAATCATCCATAGTGGTGAAAGTATTACAAAAGAAAAAGTAATAGTGGTAGATTAGTAAAGGTTTATAAAAGCTCCTGAATAAATCTAATTCAGGAGCTTTTATAAAAATTTTATTTTTAGTGTTCTTCAATAACTTTTTAGAAAGAATATCTTTTGTTCAATGGACTTTTCTAAACGTAAATTTCTCTTCATTATTAGATAAGGGAATAAGTGGAATGTTATCCCAAGAGTATTGTGTATCTCCAATTATCTTAAATAGAAGCTTCGATATACTACTTTGAGGCCAAGCGTGAAATTCACGAAATGAAAATGATATATGAGCAGCATTAGTGTCTATAGGAATAATTATTTCATTACCACTATTACCAACATTAGCTTCTCTAATACTAGTAAATCCTTCTGATATAAAAATTTTAACATCTCCACCTATGTGCTTATGCTCACCTATTTTTTGTATGTATAAATTTCCATTTTGACACTTGGTTTTAAATAGATAATAGTCTGGCCACACTTTATTTCGATAAAAAAGAATGGCATATCCAATAGTATCTTGCAAATTTTGTTTGTAATTTATTGGATACTGAGACAAATTCATCCTATCCGTAAACAGGTCTGCAGAATTTTCTGAATGTAATTTTGGTGGAATAATATCTCCAAAATTTTCTTTGAATAATTTATTATATATATGATACGATTCTGCATAGTTCATTGTACTTGGATGGTGAGGCTGCCAAGGTATAGTATAAGGTCCCGAAGTTAAATAACTGGCAATTTTCAGTTTATTATTATTTACAAAGGAGATGTTAATCAAAAATGTAATGAATACCATTAAAAATATCCCTGTATTGCGTAATAGTTGATTTCTTATAAATACAAATCCTAACAAAGCTGGATAAAAGTAGAAAGTTGCAGGTAACAAAGTTCTCACATCTTTATTCCAAGTAATTGTGCCAATAATATATGCAAATAAAATACTGGCATAACCCAAATAATTCATCAATTTTCTTTTTCCAAAATATTTGATACTAAAGAAAAAGCCAATCAAAATTACACTTAAAACAATTGGAGAAAAATAGTATAAGAATTTTGCAGGATACCAAAGAATTGAAGCTATACTCATAGGCATAGGATCGCCTTCATTTTGGCCAGCTAGTGTAGTTACATCTGGTAGCTGATAACTATAATGATCGTTGTTTAATAAATACCAAAATCCACCACCTAATATCATACCTATTATATGTAATAAAACACTAGTAAATAGATTTTTAAATTCAAATCTGTTTCGAAAACATTTTATCAATAATCTAATGATACTAAAGAAAAGGGGAACTATTGCTAATAATAGAAAGTTAGACTTGGTCAATAACCCTAGCCCAAAGATCAATCCTACGTAAAATGATTGATTCGTATTCTTTAAATATCCAGATTTTGCCAATCTATAATTATAAAAGCAAACCATGCATAAGGCAGGAAAATCTAGCATCAATTGTTTCGTAAGGCTAGTGGCAACTACACTTCCAAAAATCACAAAGGTAAATACAGAGGCATAGGTGTATTTTATCTTCGCATAATTTTTAAAAAATTTAAAAGCAGAAACATATCCTATTGGAAGCCAAAATAATGGAAGACTAATCGTTGCGGCTGTATAACTTTTGCCAAAAATCAATAAAAAAGGAAAGGAAACGATATAAACCAATGGCTGATAGAAATCATAATAAGTAATGGATTGAAGTAATTTATAAGCATCTTGACTTGTTATTAAATCATATATTTGAAATACATTGACACAATGTCTTGCTTGATCAGATTTTATATCACCATTAAAATCAAAAAGTATGTAGTAAGAATTTAATAAAATCAACAAAAGCATGGGGGCATAAAAAATCAATCTTTCCTGTTTTTTCTCATCGCCATCTGACCACAATAAAAGTGTAGGAATGGATATCAAAAACAGTGATCTAATAAAAGAATAATGAAAAATCGAAAATGGATTTGTAAGATGAAAAGGGAAAATAGATATTATCAAACTAATAAAGAAGAGACTATAAATTACAGCATTTCTCTTTTTGCTTTTGTCTGATGTATGCATCTCATTCCATAACTGAATAAAAAAAGTTATAGTTACAAATATACTTACCACTAGTAAGCTAGGTTCTACATTACCAGATTGTAGAGAGCCCCAAATAATTAGTAACCCAGCAAATAAAAATCTTATAAGCTGGTTAGTTGAGGAAGTTGTGAAATTCATTTTTTATTTAGCTGATTTGATATTAGAGTTTGAAATAATATACAGTGGTCTGTTTCTTACATTAGCCATTATTCTGCTAATATATTCCCCTATGATACCTAATGAAAGCAATTGAATTCCACCTAAAAATAATACCGAAATAATTAAAGAGGCCCAACCAGGAACGTAGTCTCTGGAAATTAACCTAGAGTAGAAGGCATACAAAAGCATGCAAAATGCTGCAAAGGAAACAACAAAACCAAGCATGGTAGCTAACTTTAGAGGAGATTCAGAAAATGAAGTGATACCATCGAGTGCAAATTTTATCATTTTACGGTACGTATATCCTGTTGTACCAAAAGCTCTTTCTTGACGGTCGTATTCTATAAAAGTTTGTCGAAATCCTATCCAAGAGATTTGACCTCTTAAAAACTTATTGGGTTCTGGCATCTTGCGCAGCTCTTCCACCACTTTATGGTCTATTATCCTAAAATCGCCAGTATCTAATGGAATATCTACACTTGTAATATTTCTAAGGGTCTTGTAAAACAACTTGGCAGTAACAAGTTTAAGAAAACTTTCGCCTTTACGAGATTTTCGTTTGGCATATACAACCTCGTATCCTTCTTTGTATTTTTGATAAAGTTCAGCAATTAATTCAGGTGGATCTTGCAAATCGGCATCTATAATTACCACTGCTTCACCTAGTGTATTGTTTAATCCTGCACTTACCGCTATTTGATGGCCAAAATTTCTACTAAAATCAATGTATTTTATCCTATTATCAGTAATGGACAGTTCCATAATTTTTTGTAGGGAACTATCTTTGCTTCCATCATTTACAAAAATAATTTCAAAAGATAATTGACATGCCTGAATAGTAGCTACAACCCGTTTATAAAGCAATTCAATGTTGCCCTCTTCATTGAATATAGGAATGATAATTGAAATATCCATTTGGAACTATTAGCAAAGTTTAGTGAAAGGATACAATATTAAATAAAAATCATGATATTTGACATAAAAATAAATACAACATAAGGCTAAATAATTTTGCATTGAATTTTAGAGTTTTTAAACCCAATAGTTTAGTTGTAAACTTCTTATCATTATCTTCTATTCAATTTGTAAACTTAGTGTTGCCTTTAATAACTATCCCTTTCTTAACCCAAAAACTAGGTATATCAAACTATGGATTAGTTAGTTATATTTTTGCTATAATGCTATATATAGTTTCAATTGTAGATTTTGGATTTAATTATTCTGCAACAAAAGAAGTATCTATTTATAGAAATGATATTAAACGATTGACTGAAATTTTCAATTCGATTCAAGTCATTAAATTAATTTTTACTCTATTCATTTTTATCATCCTTATTATTGTTGTGAGGTTGACTAATTTTCTAAATAAAGATTATGATTTGCTTTATTTATCCTACTTTATAGTTGTGGGGCAAGGGCTTCAAAGTTTATATTTTTTTCAAGGTATGGAAAAAATGAAATTTGTGAGTTATTTTAATTTAGTTTCTAAAGTTATTTACACCCTGCTTATTTTTCTATTTGTTAAAGAGAGCAAAGATTTCAAGTTGGTTATTTTTTTTTATGGACTATCCTCTTTGATTCCTTTACTACTAGGATATGTGATAATAAATATAAATTTTAAAGTTGCTTTTAAATTTCCAAAAATATCCATAATTAGAAATCAACTTATAAACGGTTGGTTTTTATTTATTTCAAACGTTTCAATCAATATACTAATGAATGCAAACATTATAATATTGGCAATATTTGCAACTTTAAATAATGTTGGTAATTTTAGTGTTGCTGAGAAAATTCTTGTACTTTCCAGAGCTGGCTTAGTCGTTATTTTACAATCTACTTACCCTCATGTTTGTTTGCTTGCTACCCAGAATCAAAAGAACGTATTGTCATTTGTACGAAAAGTATTTTTGTTTATCCTATTGCTATTTACTTCAGCAATCCCCATTATATATTGGGGAGCAGAGATATTTTCCTATTTTCTTACAGGTTCTTACAATTTACAAATTGCAAATATCATTGAATTGATGTGTATCATTCCATTAATTATTGGGTTAAATGTACCTGCATCTCAAATTTTACTCGCTTTTAACCACCAAAAAGACTACTCTTTTATTATGGTTATTGCAGCGATTGCTAATGTAGCTTTAAATTTTGTTTTAGCCCCAGAGTTTGGCGTTGCAGGAACCATCATTAGTATTTACGTCACAGAAAGCCTAATTACAGCTGGACTATATGTGCTTATTTGGATAAAATACCCCACTCTTTTATTCTTTAACTTAACCAGAATATCATAAATGGATAAAGTTTATATCATAATTTTAAATTACAATGGGTGGCAACATACAATAGAGTGTTTAGAAAGTGTGTTAAAGACCAATTACCCTAATTATCAAATAATAGTTATAGATAATAATTCGACAGACAATTCGGTAGAAAATATAAAATTATGGTCGCAAGGCCTAATTAATGCTACAATAGAATCTAATTATTTCGATAATCTTATTCTACCATTTTCCAATAAGCCACTGCCTTTAAATGTATTATCAAAAGAAGAAATTCAGGGAGGATATGAAATAAAAGAGAGCAAAGACATAATACTTATTTGCAATGATATTAATGAAGGTTTTGCTTCAGGAAATAATTTGGGAATATCATTAGCTATTCAACAATCAGATTGTGAGTATGTCTGGTTATTAAACAACGATACTGTTGTGCCGCCTGTGAGTTTACAAGGTTTAATTTCAAATTTTGAAAAAAAACCAAAAGAAAAAATAGGAATTATTGGTTCTAAACTTCTTTATTACAGAAATCCTAATGTAATTCAAAATATTGGAGCGAAATACAATAAGTGGTTAGCTTATACAAAGGAAATTGGGGCATTTGAAATTGACAAAGGGCAATATGATAACAATAATAATAGTGTAGATTTAGTTCAAGGAGCATCTATGCTAGTTACAAAGCAATACATTCAAGAAGTAGGAACGTTGGGGTTAGATTATTTTCTGTATTTTGAAGAAGTTGATTGGGCAATTAGAGGTAAGCAATTAGGTTACACTTGCAAATTCGCTTATCAAAGCATTGTTTATCACAAATCAGGTGCTGCAACTGGTGGTAATTCATATCATTCCGAGGCAAAGAGTAAATTTTCTGACTATTATCATCTTCGAAATAAAATCATTATCACTAGAAAATTTTATCCTCATTGCCTAATTACTTTATATCCATCTTACATATTTGCAATTATCAATAGAATAAGAAGAAATCAATTTAGTCGAATACTTTTAATATTTAAAATTATATTTACTACCTGATTTTACGCAGAAAATTTTGCAAAAATGCGAATGAATACAAATATGACCGTTTAATCAAAAATAGAATATGCTTTGTTTTCACGGAAACAAAGTTTTGCGTAACATCAGTTACTATATAAAAAATCGACTTTATCGGGTAGCTAATTGATAAAAAACAACTTCAAAAATTCTTTGCACATACTTGTTATTTATTTGATTGTTATAGTTTTACATACTAATAGTATGTTCATAAAAATAAAATTGTAAAATATAGATTAACAAAATGAAAGTAAAATTAGAAACCATCATCTTTTTTCTTTTAAATATCATTTTTATTTCCTGTTCAATGGATACTTTTTTGAATATTAAACTCTTTGGATTTTCGCTTCGATTTGTATTTATACCAATGATAGTATTGATTGTTTTTGGTGCAATTCACCTACTATCGAACAAAAAATCCAATCATAAGGTTTTATTTCTAGGTATAGTGCCTGTGTTCATATGGCTTCTTTTTCTCATTGCATTCATACCCAATACCACTATACTATTTAGAAATATTGCTTATGTAATCTGGCTTGTGATATACCTAACTTTTGTACCAGTTATAGCTCATTTTATAAAAAATCAAATGCAATTGATGAAGATGCTAAGATATTATCTCTATTCTTTCTTTTTAGTGGCTTGTTTTGCAATAGCCCAATTTATTTTGGGAACCATTAATATAGACTTATTGATACAGCAGAGGTGGCTTAATGGTGTACCTAGAGCAAGTGGATTTTCTTACGAGCCCTCTTATTTGGCAACATATATGCTATTAGGCTGGGCAATTTGCTTTTACCTCATCACTTCCAAAAGTCAGTGGTGTAAATATTTGAATTGCAATCGCAATATTATATTTATCAGTATTGCCATTATACTTTCAGGTTCTCGTATGGGAATTTTATTTCTACTTTTTATTCCTTTTGTATATGTATTATTTAGTTTAAAAAGTATATTCACACGTTTTCAAATAAAGAAAAATGCAATTCAGTATTTAATAGCGATTGCTGTATTTACTTCTAGCGGGTTAGTTTATTTCACTTATAACTTTGATCAAGCATTGATTTATATGAATGGTCTAGGAGTTTATGGTACAGTAGGGCATTCTTACGATATGCGGTCCAATGATCAAAAGCACACCTTAGAAGCATTTTTGAGAAGTCCTGTTATAGGGTACAGCTTAGGTGGCCTACCTACACAAGTAGCACTAGCACGAGGCAAAAGTATAAAGACACAGGAGGAAGCTAAAAATTATGAAGGATTAAACATATTTGCAGAAATATTGGCTGCTAGTGGTATCTTTGGCTTCTGCTTTTTTATGGCCTTTTTATATATTATTTTTAGCAAAAATTGGCGATTAATTAAGTTTCTAAAAAGAATACATCCCGAATGGGGGAAAATAATTGGTGCGTTGCTTCTCTCTTTCTTTTGTGAATTGATGATTTTGATATTTAACCAAAATATTCTTAGGGCATACCTTTGGGTACATATTGCTATTGTAAACTGTGCATTTTACGTGATGATGAAGTTTTTAAAACAAAAGTTTGAGTCGGAAAATATCGAATTGCTTCATGTAGGCCCTAAAAATTGAAATGAATAAGAAAATATATTTTGATGATAGATGGATTGGAAATCACGGCATTGGAAGAGTAGCTTATGAAATCAATAGTAGATTAAAACCTAAAAAATTAAACTTAAAATTAAGTCCTGTTTCTATATTTGATTCTATAATATTTTTTGTAAAGACATTATTTTTGCCCAAGGATGCCATTGTTTTTAGTCCTGGGTTCAATGCTCCATTATTTAAAGTAAGAAAGTTCACCTTTATTGTCCATGACCTCAATCACTATGATAGACCAGAAAATAGTTCTTTTCTAAAAAGAATTTATTATAATCTAATCATAAAAAGAGCATGTACTTTTGCGAATAAAATATTTACTGTTTCTGAATTTTCCAAAAATAGAATTATAGAATGGTCTAGTGTCAATCCTGAAAAAGTAATAAATATTAGCAATGGCGTAGATAAACATTTTTGTTTGGAAGGAATAAAATTCAACAATCCTTCTCCTTATTTACTATGTGTAAGTAATAGAAAATTGCATAAAAATGAAGAACGACTAATAAAATCATTTGCTAAAGCACAGATAGACAATACCATTCAACTGTTGTTTACAGGCATTGCCGATGACAATTCTTTAAACTTATTAAATAATTTAAATATTTCTAATCGGGTAAAATATCTTGGCAAAATACAAGAGGAAGACTTGCCCAGCGTGTATAGAGGCGCTATGGCAATGGTTTTTCCATCTTTATATGAAGGTTTTGGTCTTCCTGTGATAGAGGCTATGTCTTGCGGCACGCCTGTACTTACGTCAAATACTACATCACTTGCAGAGGTAGCAGGAGATGCTGCCTTCTTAGTAAATCCTAATGACGAACTTGAAATTACGCAGGGAATAGAAATCTTGGCAAATAATGAGAATTTGAGAAAAGAATTAATAAATAAAGGAATTATTAGAGCTCAAGTTTTTACATGGAATAGTGTTATGGAAAAGATAAATAGTGTTATTGCAACTATTTAAAGGGAAATATTCAATTGAAATTCATACAAAAAAAATTCCATTTACTTTTCCATTTACTTTTCCCGAATTAAGAAATAAGTTTTAGTACGCTATCCCAAACCATATCTACAGAAATTTTTTCCATACAATCTATAGGATTTCCTTTATACTCAAATCCTAAATTAATAAACCCGCATCCATCCCCATTGGAATTGATAGCTATCGACCTTTTATTTAAAG
>JAAFID010000020.1 GCA_013297765.1 Cytophagales bacterium
AGCGTCTTCTAGCAGTTCCCTTACACGTTTAGCAAATGTAGGCGATTTGCCATTGGTAGATATAGCGATTTTTAGTTCTCCCTTTTTTACCACTGAACCTAAATAAAAGTCACAACTTTCAGGCGTATCGGCAACGTTGATGAGTATTTTTTTTACTTTGGCATCGGTGCGAACTTGTTGGTTTAGTTCGGCAATACAAGTTGCAGCCACCACCAAATCCATACCATCCAAATCCTTGCTGTCATAAGGCTTATAGACCAATCTTAACTTTGGAAATTGTCCAGACAGCGCTACTATTTCTGGTCTTATTTCAGGAGCCACAATAGTTACTTGAGCATTGGTACTATTTTTAAAAATGGCAGTAGTTTTCTCTAGCCCTACCAAACCACCACCTACCACCAGCATCTGCAATTTGTCAAGCCTAAAAAAGACAGGAAACAATTGGTTACCATCGGTGGAGGTAGGTAGTGGTTCGGTCATGGGAGTTTTTTTAGTTTAATGATGGTATGATTTGGTAGTATATCAAGAGGAAAGAACGAGGTTATGCTTAGGCTAAACTAATGCAACATTTTATTTTGAAAATTAAGAACAGGCGAAGCTGGCTTAATTTCATTTTTTTAGCTTCGACAAGATGAGACTAAATTTGTTGTTAATATTGGGTTTGAATTTATGCAATTGATGTAAAATTATTTTAGAATTACTTTTATCATTACATCTTCACCACCTTTCTTGTATGCTTCAAATACAAATTCCTTTGCAGAAACATCTTGAATTCTATGCATGTGAAACTGGTGTAAATCTAATTTCCTAAAACTAGCAATCGAGATTTTTTCTACATTTCCTGTGGCATCATTTACTTTGTAAGCTGTTAAGTAACCATTATTACCATTCTCATGTACATCTGGCATTTCGTCAAAGGGTAACTTTAAGTTGTTGATGTTGTCCATAAAAAGAAAATAATGTGATTGCCCATCATGCTTATAATTGAAAGAAATGTCTCCAATGTTTTCTCCACTTGTTTGACTCTTGGGCAACCGACGCATCCAAGCAAGACTGCCGTCGGCATTGATTTTACAGGCAAGTATATCATCATATTTCCTACCTGATACGCTACTTAAATTTCCTCCTTTTGCTTTACTATACACCTCTCCATATAGCAATTGTTGTTCTCCTGTAAGGATGTAGCTGCCATCTTCTTGATGAAATAATTGTCTAAGAGTAAGGTTTTTCATTTCTGCTTTATCTTTATTTTCCTTTGCTACATTTTTATTCCTATTTCGTTTGGATTCAAATTGGTTGAGTATTTCCAATGGAATTTCGTAGCTTGTCATATTAGTGATTGCGTTATTTTTCTCTACATTAAATAAAATTATTCCATCGGCATTGAATCCATTTTTGTCGTTATTATAAAATCCTGCACAAACCATTTTATTTTTATCAAATTCATAAAGCCACAATTGATTTATAAACTTACCTTTTAAAGCTACAGGTATGGTCTCAAATTCGTTGGTGTTAGGTTTTACCTTCATTAATTCTAAAAAATATTCTTCTTCATTGTTATCATTAAATCTGCTGACACCGTATTTCAGATTTACCATATAGGTATTCCCGTCGCTATCTACTGAATAATCCAAAATATCTATTTTAGGAATAGGTTGTGTCATCTTTATTTCTGATTTAGAAATAGACTTTAATTGGTCGTCAAATACATTAAGTCCTATCACATAGTAGCTGTTCATGCTCATATCTGCTGGTTTTAATGTGTATGTAATGAGCAGCTTTGATTCGTCAAAGGAAGTATAAAATGAATATTTGGTCTTGTGTTCTTTAGAATAAAAGTTGTGCCCTACATATAGTGGCTTTTTATTTTCAAGCACCAATGTTTCTTTTGATATGCGCTCCAAGTCATTAAAGTTTATTTTGAGTGCATAAAGTTGCTCATACTGATTTGTAGGATTAACTAAAGAGTAAAAAACATATAAATTGTCGTTTAATAGATTAACCGATTCCAAATTATAACCATTAGGAAATATTTTATAAATGAATCTATTAGATAATTCTAATGTTTTATTGGTTATTGTAGAAATCCGTAGCGTATTCCCTTTTATGATTACTGAAATTACATCATCTTCTCTTGCAAAATAATATTTATGTCGAGCATCAGTTACCTGATAAGGTTTGCCCACAATTACTTCTGCCACCTGTGCTATCGAGGTTTGGAATAATAATAGAGAAATAAACAGTAATGTTGAATGCAAAATATCTTTCATCGATATATAAAATTTAAAGTGAAACAATTTGAGGGAAATAGAGTTCATTTTCCTAAAACGCCCTATTCACACCCACCACATAACGAAATTGAAAGTAATCCTCAGTAGCAGGTGGGGTATTTAAAAACAAAGGCATATCAAAACGAAGTACTAGTGGCTTGATATCTAATGGTGAAAAACGAATGGTGAGCGATGTGCCTAGCCCAGCATTCATACGCAATGGAGAAAGGTAATTCTTTTCAAGATGGGTGTACGCCAATGCCCCAATATCTCCAAATACATAAGTATCTACTTTCAAATTTTTAGTAATTCCTTTTGCTGGAATTTTGATGTACCGGTCAAAGTCTATTTCTATATTATAACTAGCGCCGCCTCTTCCTACATAATTATTTAGGATGTCGCTTGCCTGCTGCTGTAAAGCCAAATAACCTGAATAGCCACGTAAATTGAGCCCACCCCCTGCATGAAAATGATTGGTTGCAATGCCATAGCCCAACCACTGGTCAGGTACAAAACCTTTCGCTCTGGTGTATTTATTTTCTATTAGTGCCTCTGTATTTGCACCTGCTAGATACAAGGCTGACTCTTGTGGAATATCATTTCCAAAAATCCATTGCCCGTAAACCCTAGATTTTATTTCCAGTTTTTTCCAATTAATTCTATTTAGCGAATGCAACTGTAGCCACGAATAATTGTAGTCTGAAAGTACCGAAGGCATTCTAGCTGCAAGTGTAAACTCGCCAGTTCCTGCTTTGTACACGTAGTATTTGGTATAGCCTAGGTTCATACTACCATTGACATAACTAGCTTGGTCTAGCCTAGCTGTAGGCCTTCCCCAGGCATTGGGGTATAATAAATAGTCTTGAATATTGTTGCCATTGATTAAATATTTTACCTCGGCAAACAGTTTCGAATATCTAGGGTTGCGGTTGTCTTGGGTGCGAAATATCTTTTCAAATCCTATGGCAGACTTAGCTACACCAGCATTGTAAAAACCATGTTGATACAACATAGAGTTGTGCCATAGTTTATTGGTGGCATTTTTATGGTATAGTTCCACCGCAAAAGGTTGGTTGTTGTTGCTTTTGTCTCCGTAAATATTATTCTGCAATAGCCTAGAATTGTACCATGAAGAAATTGAATAGCTATTTCTATTCATATAGCTACCCTCGGCATGTAGCCCTAGTTGCAAGCCATCGTAGCTATTGTACCACACATCTGGCCGCCAAAAGTTTTTTGATTTTGTCCAGCTAGGCATGGCAGGTATGCGGTGGTCAAATTCGTAAGTACATATACCATCGTCGCCTACTTTATTGTTTCTCAAATCAGCATCGGCAAGGTATTTTTCAGGGTCTATTTCTACTGATTTTATCTTATTTGGTATTTGTACTTGTGCGGTATAGTTGGGCTGTAGCAAGTCCCAGCCATACCATTTTGGCAATATGGTTGCGGTGGTTTTTTTTGTAAACCATGTATTGGGAATGTGAAAATTGTAGGTATTATTTTTCTCGTCAGTTACCGTAAAATCAATCGGCATCTGCATTCTGCCTTTTCTGGAAAATGAAATTTCGTACGTATTTTCTTCCTTAGTTTTCTTTACTTTGGTTATTGCATAGTCAATGTTTTTGGTAGTTTCCAGCCATTGGTCAAAAAACCAGTTGAGATCTACTTGGGTATATTCTATTACAGCTTGTCTAAAATCTTCGGGGTAGGGGTGCATGAATTTCCATTTTTCGACATAGTATTTCATGGCTTTTAGAAATAGCTCGTCGCCTAGCACGTAGCGTAGATTGTAGAGCATCACACCAGTTTTATAATACACTAATCCGTAATTCCCTCCATGACGAATGGCACCATTAAATGCTGATGAATGTGTATTTAGTGGCTCATCAAAACCTTCTGTTACATGTGTTAAATATGGGTAGTAGAGGTTTTCATAGCGGGTATCGGAACTGTCAAGGTGTTTTTCTATGTATTTATTTTTATGAAGCCTTGCACGCTTTTCGCCCACTATTCTATCCATCGACCACACCGTAAGAAACTGTGTAAAGCCCTCGTCAAGCGAGGCACGGTAGGTTTCGTTGCTGCCTAGCATACCGTAAAACCACATGTGCCCTACCTCATGTGCCAATAGACTTTGGTGCTGTGGATAGGTCCCTCCATCGAGCGTAAGCATGGGGTATTCCATGCCGTCTTTGGCATCGGCGACTATTATTTTGGGCCATGCATACATCCCAAAATCCATGGAATAAACTTTAATCACATTCATGGTAAACCATGCCGACTGCTGCCAGCCAGCGGCGTGGTTTTCTTGTGCGAGGGCTATTACTTTGATACCATTCCATTCTAGTTCGCCAATACGATAGAGGGGGTCGGCAGTAAAGGCAAAGTTGTGTACATTTTTTGCGTGAAAATACCAAGTTTTGGTTTTTCCTTTTTCTCTAGGCACTATCACACTTGGCGTGTCGCTAGGTTTTACTTTTGTAAAATTAGCTAAGTCATATTTTTTTCTTAGCGAATCGGGCATTACTTGTTCTTTGTTTTGCAACACACCTGTAGCCTCTACCACATATTCTTGTGGGAAGTTTAGCTTTACATCAAACGAACCAAAATTGCCATAATATTCCTTATCCAAATCTTGATCGGTATTCCAGCCAAATTTTTTGTCGTACACCGCAATGGCAGGGTACCACTGCACGCCATCGTAGTGTTTGGTATTGAAACTGTTAAATTTTTTCATGCGCCTACGCATAGAACCTGTGTCGAAATAGGTTTTAAACTTCATGGTGACCACCAAAGAATCGCCTGGGAAAAGCATTTTTTGCAAGGCAATTTTCATAATGGTATTGTCCAGCTCAGTGATTACGGGCTGTCCATTGATACGAATGCTATCGCAAACTGTGCCTAGCCCTTGCTGTTCATACTTTCCATATTTTATAGGGATTCGGTTGTTTTGGTTCAAATTTTCATAATGCGACTTCGGTTGAAACGCATTTTGATGCAAATGAAAATAAAGTTCCTTGAGTGGAAATGGCGAATTGTTCCAATATACCAATTGATAGTTGCCACTAATGATGTCGGTTTCGTCATCAACCACCGCATCTATGGTATAGGCTACATCTTGCTGCCAGTAGCCTGGGTCACGCATTTTGTTTTGCCAATATTGTGGATTTTCTTTGCTACGAAAAGGAACGTCGGGCAGTAGGTATTTGCTGGTTTGAGCGAGTGAAAAGTTGGTGAATTTTAATAAAACCCAAAGGATAAAAAGTATTTGCTTTTTCATTTTATTCATGTTGTTAATATAATTTTTCAATACCACTACCTAGGCATAAACCTGTACATCACTAACCCTATTATTGCAAATAAAATATTCGGAATCCAAGCAGCCATCATAGCATTGATAGCCCCAGAAGTGGCGAAACTACGGCTCATCACTAAAAATATCAGGTAAACGAAGGCAAGTATAAAACCAATGGCAATCTGAAATCCGGTGCCGCCTCTAGCCTTTCTGGCGGCAACGATTACACCGAAAATGGTGAGAATAATTACTGCAAATGGATATGCATATCTTTCGTATTTTTCTATTTCGTAAACTTCAATATTCTCGGCTCCTCTGTCTTTTAATTCAGCAATATAAGCATTCAATTCGTTGAAATTAAGTGTTTCGTGATGAAGGTATTTACTTTCAAAATCTGAAGGTTTAAGGTTTATGGTAGTATCCATGTAGCTGCCCCGTATGATTTGCTGCTTTCCCATTCCACTAAAATTCCTAATTTGATAATCCTCCAAGGTCCACTTGTTTTTATCTTTGTTCCATAGTATTCTTGAGGCTTTCAGCTTGCTTTGTAGTTTGTTGTTTTCAATATCTTCTAGTGTAAACTGATAGCCAGTATTTATCTGATTGTTATAACTTTCTAGATATACATAGTTGGTAGGCGATATTTTAATATGCACATCTCTACCATCGAAGTAAAATTTGTCTTTGATGTATTTATTTTCAAAAAGAACCATGGCCTTGTTTGACCTAGGAATAATCCAGCCAATCATAAAAAATGTAGCGACCGCAACGATGGAAGAACCCAATACAAATGGCCATAAAAATCTTTTAAAACTAACACCACTGTTTAGTATGGCAATGATTTCGGTATGCGATGCCATGCGAGAGGTAACAAAAACAGCAGCTATAAATATGATGAGCGGGCTAATCATATTGGCGATGTAGGGAATGTAGTACAAATAAAATTCCAACAAAATTTGTGAAAAACTGACGCCACTTTTTATAAAATCTTCATTTTTTTCAGTGATATCTATCATGACTACAATAGCCATTAATACCACTACTACAAAGAAGAATGAGGTGAGAAATCTTTTGAGAATGTATTTGTCTAATATTTTCATTTTAAAAATCATCAATAATATATGCTCTGTATCTAGTTATAATTTTTGCATCAACTTTACTACCATTTCATTTTTCCATTTTAGAAATGTGCCATCAATGATGCGTTCTCTTGCCTGGCCTACTAGCCATAGGTAGAACGATAGATTTTGTAACGTAGCGATTTGCGACCCCAATATTTCTTTCGAAACTATCAAATGCCGCACGTAGCTTTTGGTATATGTTTGGTTGATATACCCCCCCAGCGTTTCATCTATTGGCGAGAAATCTTCTTCCCATTTTTGATTGCGAATGTTTACGATGCCTTGTGTGGTAAACAGCATGCCATTGCGGGCATTGCGGGTGGGCATTACGCAGTCAAACATATCTATTCCTAAAGCTATACTTTCTAGAATATTCGCAGGTGTACCTACGCCCATCAAATATCTAGGCTTATCCCAAGGTAAAATATTGCAGACCACATCGGTCATGGCATACATCTCTTCGGCTGGCTCGCCTACAGATAAGCCACCTATTGCATTGCCCTCACGCTCGAAAGAAGCAATTTTCTCTGCTGATATTTTTCGCAAATCGGCAAAGGTACTGCCTTGCACAATGGGGAAAAATGATTGTTTGTAATTATGTACAGATGGAGTATTGTCAAAATGTTCGCAACACCGTTTCAGCCAGCGATGCGTCATCTCCATTGAGTTTTTGGCATACTTGTACTCGCAAGGGTAGGGGGTACACTCGTCAAATGCCATGATGATATCTGCACCTATTGATTTCTGCACATCTATAGCTTTTTCAGGGCTAAAGAAATGCAAAGCACCATCTAGGTGTGATTTGAAAGTAGCTCCTTCTTCTTTGATGTTTCTAATGTCAGACATAGAATACACCTGATACCCGCCACTATCGGTCAGGATTGGTTTGTGCCAACCATTAAATTTGTGTAATCCGCCCGCCTTTTCTATCACTTCAATAGTAGGTCGCAAATATAAATGATAGGTGTTGCCCAGTATTATTTGTGCTTTTATATCGTGTTCAAGTTCCCTTTGGTGTACGGCCTTCACAGTGCCAGCCGTGCCCACAGGCATAAAAATGGGTGTCTGTATAGAACCATGTGCAGTATTGATAACCCCTGCACGGGCTTTACTTTCTTTGTCGGTGTGTTGTATTGTAAAAAACATAGTTACAAAAATAAGGTATTAATCTTAACTTAGGTCAATGAAAAGGGTAGATTGGTAAGTGTGATTTTTAGCATCTATTATTCCAATCTCAATATTATAGAGGAAACCAGAACATATTTTACACCTATTGACGCTCATTTTGGAACAAATTATTCTAATATTAATTCTGCTTTCCGTTTGTATTCAATGCTATTTTTTTATTTTTATTTTTTTTAAATTAACAATTTATAAAAATACCGTTGTAGCCCACTCTTCGCCCAGCCCAATATCAATAGTAGTTTGTGCTCATAACGAGTTGGTAAATTTGCAAAAATTACTTCCCCTTTTAACTTCACAAATTCATCCAGATTTTGAAATAATATTGGTAGATGATCGCTCTACCGATGGCAGTGCGGCATGGCTGTCTTCGCTAGATATAAAAAATTTAAAAGTCATTACAATTAAAGCAACTCCACTTGGCTGGACAGGTAAAAAATATGCACTACAACTAGGGGTTCAAGCCGCTACAAACCCCATCATTCTGCTTACAGATGCCGATTGTATGCCTGCTACTAATCATTGGGCGAGAGAAATGACCAGTGCTTTTACACTAGAAATAGATGCCTGCATTGGCTATGCCCCATATCAAAAAGAGCCAACATTCTTAAATAAATTAATAAGATTTGAAACACTTCACACAGCTATGCAATATCTGTCGCTCACATTAGCTGGTATGCCCTACATGGGGGTAGGTCGCAATATGGCCTACAGTAAAAAGATATTTGAAAAGCAAAACGGACTTACCTCTATAAGCCATATACTGGGCGGCGACGATGATTTATTTGCAAATCTCGCCTTTAAAAAGAATCGTGTTCAAATACAGATTGCAGAAGATAGTTTTGTTCATTCAATTCCCAAAAAAACCTACAATGAATGGTTTATTCAAAAAACTAGACACCTAGCTGTAGGTAAGTATTACAAGCTATTTTCACGATTTGTGTTGGGTTTACTTATGTGTTCACAAGCGGTATTTTATATTTCTGTTTTTACACTATTTTTCATTCAAACTTACATTGCTATTTCATTAATCGGCATATTGTTTAGAACTTTGGTATTAATTTATATTTTTGTAAGATTAAATATTAAATTAAAGGAAGATTTTAAATGGTATTGGTTTCCTCTGCTCGATATTATTTTCACCTTCAATTATATTTACGTAGGGCTTAACGCTTATTTTTTTAACAGAAACAAATGGAAGTAATCAAAGAATTTTCAGAAAAGGCAAAAAAAGATTTTCAACTGATAGAATTGGCCAAAGAAAAAGGCGATGAGAAAGCCTATGCCGAGTTGATGCAACGCTATAAAAAGCCCGTTTACCACATGATTTTGAAAATGGTAAGAAATGTAGATGATGCAGAAGACTTGACCATCGAGGCATTTGCAAAAGCCTTTAGAAATTTGAAAAAATTCAATCCAGAATTTACTTTTAGTACGTGGCTGTTTCGTATTGCAACCAATAATTGTATAGATTTTATTAGAAAGAAAAAATTAGATACTTTCAGTATTAATACCTCTTTTAAAGACGACAATGGCGATTCGATGGATATCGACATTAAAGATTTTAACCTCAATCCTCAAGAAGAAACTATTAAAAGCGAGAAAATAAATATTATACAAGCCATAGTAACTAAGTTGCCGCCCAAATACCAAGTGCTGGTAAGGCTGCGGTATTTTCAAGAACTTTCTTACGAAGAAATTGCTACAGAAATAGATGCCCCGCTAGGCACTGTAAAGGCACAGTTGCACAGGGCTAGAGAGTTACTATATGACCTAGTAAAAAATCGTAAAGACGCTATTTAACACCAAAGCCTTCCTAATAGAGGGCTTTGTTTTTATATACCACCCAACCCCATGCAAGGAGTAGAATTAATAAAAAAATATTTTCCCAGCCTTAGTGCAGAACAGCATCGACAGTTTGCTATGCTGGCTAATCTGTATCAAGAATGGAATGAAAAAATCAACGTCATTTCTCGAAAAGACATTGATGAATTATATGAACGCCACGTATTGCATGCCCTAGGAATAGCCAAAGTAGTTTCATTTGCCGACCAAACTAGGGTGCTAGATGTGGGTACTGGTGGCGGATTTCCTGGCATTCCTTTAGCCATATTATTTCCCCAATGTCATTTCCATTTGGTAGATTCTATAGGCAAAAAAATACAAGTGGTAAAAGCAGTAGCAGAGGGTATAGGATTGACAAACGTCACTGCACAGCATACCCGTGCCGAAGAGGTAGCCCAGCAATTTGATTTTGTGGTGAGTCGTGCGGTAACGCAAATCACTCCATTCTATAATTGGGTACATGGCAAATTTTTGAAGACAAATAAAAATGCTATTCCCAATGGAATCCTCTATTTAAAGGGCGGCGATATCACTGAAGAATTTGCTACATTGAATAGAAAATATATTGTTTATTCCCTACCAGATTATTTTGAGGAACTATTTTTTGAAACCAAAAAAGTTTTGTTTATTCCTATCAAATAAACTACAAACCTCAAGCTGAAATAACCGTAAAAACGGTTCAAATTAAAATATAAACCACATGCCATACAAAGAACCTGCACCAATCAAAGATAAAGACAACCCACTAGAATCAATGATGTCACGCTTTGACGAGGCAGCTAGAAAACTAGGGCTGGACAACGAAACATATACTGTATTAAAAAATCCTGTAAAACAGGTTGTTGTTTCATTGCCTATTACTATGGACAATGGAAAGATTAAAGTTTTCGAGGGTTACAGAGTGATACACTCCACCATTTTAGGACCCAGCAAAGGCGGCATTAGGTACGATATGGGTGTAAACATAAACGAAGTAAAAGCACTCGCTGCTTGGATGACATGGAAATGTGCCGTAGTAGATATTCCCTATGGTGGTGCTAAAGGCGGCATTACTTGCAACCCGAGAGAAATGTCAAAAGGCGAAATTGAACGATTGACTAGGGCATATACGCTTGCCATGAGCGACATCTTTGGTCCAGACAAAGACATTCCTGCCCCAGATATGGGCACAGGGCCTCAAGAGATGGCATGGCTGATGGATGAATATTCTAAAACTAAAGGAATGACGGTGAATGCTGTCGTTACAGGCAAGCCATTAGTATTGGGCGGTTCGCTAGGCAGACCAGAGGCTACAGGCAGGGGCGTTACCGTAATAGCCCTTGCAGCTATGGAAAAATTGAAAATGCTACCCAGTAAAACAAGTGCGGCGGTACAAGGATTTGGCAATGTAGGGGCAAACACCGCACAGTTCTTGAGCGAGCGAGGCATTACCATTAAATCTATCAGCGATTTGTCGGGAGCGTATTGGAACGATAAAGGAATAGACATAAAAGATGCTATTGCCTATAGAGATGCTAATCGTGGTAGCTTAGAGGGATATACAGAGGCAGAGAAGATGGGCGATGCAAATGGTATAATTACCTGTGCTGTAGATTTGCTAGTGCCTGCTGCAACCGAAGACGTAATTCATAGCCACAATGCACCACACATACAAGCCAAACTGATTGTGGAAGGGGCTAATGGCCCTACCAATGCTAGCGCAGATGATATTTTAAGTTCACGACATATCACCGTAGTACCAGACATATTGGCCAATGCTGGCGGTGTTACCGTATCGTATTTTGAATGGGTGCAAAATAGGCTAGGCTTACGTTGGCCGCTTGACAGGGTCAATAGAAGAAGCGACAAAATCATGGTTGATGCATTTGAAAAAGTGTATGCTACCGCCAAGCAATATAAAGTAACTTTGCGTACTGCTGCATACATTGTAGCCATAGACAAAGTAGCAAGCTGCTATAAATTTAGAGGAGGTTTTTAATATACTCATGATACCAAAGAATAATATTTATCTTTACGCCCTTAAAAAATCATACTGTTAGGGCATTTTAATTATCTTTGCCCTTTACATTTATTTACAATTTCCATGACAATTCATAAAGAAGGTTACAAAATCTTAACTGGCCTACTGTTTATTCTTAGTGCCATTAATATTGGTTTGCAGTATTATTTTCCCCAACACAGTACCTTGTTGAGTGTAGTATTGGGTATATCTGTATTGATATATTTGCTCATTTTGCAATTTTTTAGAAGCCCCAAAAGAGTAATTGAAATAAATGATGGACACGTAATCGCCCCAGCAGATGGCAAAGTAGTAGTGATAGAAGAGGTGGTAGAAACAGAGTATTTGAAAGATAAAAGAAGACAAGTTTCTATCTTTATGTCGCCCATAAATGTACATATCAATCGTAGCCCCGTAACAGGTGTTGTCGATTATTTTAAATACCATGCAGGTAAATATTTGGTAGCTTGGCACCCCAAAAGTAGCACTGAAAACGAACGTACCACATTGGTTGTTACTACCTCTGATGGCAAATCTATATTGATGCGTCAGATAGCCGGTGCCCTTGCAAAACGTATTGTATGGTACTGTAAAGAAGGCATGAGTATCAAACAAGGTGAAGAATTTGGCTTTATCAAATTTGGTTCAAGAGTAGATTTATACCTTCCCTTAGATGCAAAGGTATTGGTGCAAATAGGTCAAAAGACCAAAGGTGGTAAAACAGTAATCGCAGAATTGTAGTAAGGCAAAAATATATAAATCAAAAATCCCTTGAAATGGTTTTCATCCATTGCAAGGGATTTTTTTATGGTAAATGATTTGCCAATACTGCAATTCAATAATCTATTGCTATAGCAAACTTATTCGAGTCTATATGAGCATAAAAAACTTTTTTTGCCTAGCAAACCTTTACGCCCTACTAGCATTAAGTGATGTTCGTTCCAAAGTGTGTAGCTTCGCACCAAGCCTAGCGATTCTTCATTGGGTAGCGGTAATTCTTTTATTTTTTTACCACTGCTTTTGTCCCATTCTATATAGTTTATAGTATTAAATATGCCACTGGCATTGTCGGATGTACTGTAAACCATACGCAGCTTGCTTTGGTGCTGGCAGTCCATTACATAAGATGCGGTATTGATTCCTGTATTAATGTCCGAAACTTGATATTTGGCATACGCATTTTCCCATTGCAACTCGTCTTTGCTGTTGAAACTAAACAAAAACATGCCTCCAGTATATACATGTCCCGTACACTCAATCCATTTTTGAATATCTACAGTATTCGATTGGTCATAAGGATAGGCTGTAGTCTGTATTTCTCGTTTTTCTAGAGCTATGGTAATCTCTTCATTATTGTTTACAAAAAAGTCGGATACTTCATAATTTGTCCAATTGTCTTCTTTTGCTTGTTTTACATACTCCCAAGAATGTTGCATGGTTTGCTTTATGGCATCAGATAGGTCGTGAAAATTTGCCCGTTCTACTAGGCTAGTTTTGAAATTAAATTTAGAATACATGACTCCAATCAACTTGTTTTGCCCTATAATTACGTTGGCTATATACACTATATCATCATCAAATAGCTTAATGATAAGGCTTTCTCGCTTAGCACTAGCATTCTGAATGTCGAGGTATTTGTATTGGCGTGTGGCTAGTTGGTATTGAATTACAGCTATGCGGCCTATTTTGTCTCCATTTACAATGTATATTTCCCCTCTGTTATTAGGCTGTATGGCATAATTTGTAAAATTGTTATCTACATGTATATTTCCTTCGTTCAATTTGTCTAGGTTATTGCTAAAAATATAACACTTTCCATTTAGATTTTTCTGGCTATAATCGAAAATGTAAGCAGCAAAAAGCTTTTTATCAGGCGAGAATCGTATCTCGAATCTATAGGGTGGCGAGGCAGTATAATTGCGACCTATAGCAGCACATACCATATCGGGAAATGACTGTTTAATAGCACCACGAGATTTGTCGGTTAGCCAAGGTTTTACTTTTATCTCTGCCAATATTTTTTGGTCTTTTTTTGCTCCTAAAGCAATATCGTAAGTAGTGGCTTTTAGGCGGCAATTTCCCATAGATTCTTCGTGCAATACTGAAAGTACGGTAACGGTATTTTCATTTACATACATTTCCTCTAGTTCTTCACTGCTCTCGACACTAATAGGCGTACGAAAAATATTGGTTAAATCGGTATTGTATTTTTCCAACACATATTCTGATGGGCCGCCTACGTTGCCCTTGACTTTGCTCAATACTACAAAAGTTTTATCGTCAATAGTCACACACTCTCTTCTGCCATCGGGTTCTTGGAAAGGAGTGCCCGAAGAGAAAGGAACAGATTTTTCCAATATCTGTGCACCACTATATACAATAGGGAACAATACATTGAAAAAAGTAAGTAGATAAATAAATTTCATGTGTTTATGGTATAAAGGCGAGCCTGCAATTATTGTTTTTGGCAGTTTCAAAGATACTCAGAGTGTCGCTAAGAGTTCAGCAATTGCAGTGTAAATTTTATTCAATTGCACTTCATTTATTACATACGGCGGTAGTATATAGATTACATTTCCTAATGGTCTTAGCAGAATGTCACGGTCAAGAAAGAACTGGTACAAGTAATTTCTATTCTTGCTAAAATAGGATGTGCCACTTTCAGAAAATAGCTCAATAGACAATATAGTGCCTAGAGCTTGTATCTTCACTATTTTAGAATGTCCCCTTATTTGTTCTAAAAAAAATTGATGTGCTTTGGCAATTAACTGAATCTGCTGCTGGCATTCTTTTGTCAAAAGCAAATTCATGCTGGCGTTTGCAGCAGCACAACTAAGTGGATTGGCTGTATATGAGTGACCATGGTAAAATCTCTTTTCTTTTTCTGTAGATTGAAACTGAACGGATATTTTCTCATTGATGACAGTAACACCTAATGGCAAAAAACCTCCAGTAATGCCTTTCGACAGACACATCATATCTGGTGCTATGCTCATATATTCCGAAGCAAATAGCTTGCCTGTGCGTCCAAAGCCTGTCATGACCTCGTCGGCAATACAAATTATATTGTATTTTTGGGCTACTTCAAGCAAAGATTGCAATAAGTCAGGTTCATATATCACCATTCCCGCAGCTCCCTGTATCAATGGCTCGTAAATAAATGCTGCAACATCGCCTTGGCAGGCAATGGTTTCAAAATGTGCCACGCATTCTTTAGCACTAGCACTATGCAACGGAAGCACTGCTACATCGAACAAATATTTTTGAAATGGTTTTGAGAAAACGCTTCGCTCGCCTACAGCCATAGCCCCAAAGGTATCGCCATGATAGGCTGCCTCTAATGCTACAATTTTACTTTTTTTGATGCCTTGGTTGTACCAATACTGCATGGCTAGTTTCAACGCCACCTCTACCGAGGTACTTCCGTTATCAGAATAAAAAATTTGGTCAAATGAAAATGGTAATATTTTCAAAAGAGATTGTGCAAGTGTTACTGCTGGTGCATGGCTGAAACCTGCAAAAATAACTTGTTCTATTTTTTGTGCTTGATTATATATTGCCTTGGCAATGTCAGGCTGTGCATGTCCATGAATATTTACCCACCAAGAAGATATGGCATCTAAAATTTGACGACCATCGGTGGTGTAAAGATTCACTCCCTCGCCACGCTCAATCATGATATTTTCTGCATGCAATATATCAAAAGGATGCCATATATGCTGTTTGTCTATTTGTTGTAGTGTATTATTCATCCCAGTTTTCAAAAAGTTTGATGGCATTGGCTTGTATATATTCACTATCGACAGTTGTTGCAGGTCTTAGTTTTAACAAACATTTATAACCAGAATAATTTAAAATGTAATTTTCTGTCTCTATGTTTTCCTCTCCATTAAATACAATTCCTTTTACTTTAAGTCCTCTACGCTTGATTTCATTGATGGTAAGTAGGGAATGATTGATGCTTCCTAAATAAATATTGCAAACCAATACAATTGGTGCATCAAATTGTGCTGCGATATCAATCACAAAATCTTGGTCATTGAGTGGTACCATTGCACCGCCAGCACCTTCTATAATTAGGCAATTAGACTCTGTATAGGGCAATTTTATTTCTGCTAATTTTATAGCTACACCAGCCAATTTTGCCGCGGCGTGTGGCGACATAGGGTGTGGTAGCAAGTATGCTTCTGGGTGAATCACACAGTGCATGTTGTTAATTAATTTGGCAACGGTGTTGCTATCGGTAGGTGTACCGCACTGTACAGGTTTCCAATAATCGGCTTGCAATGCCTGGGTCAATATGGCACTGACTACTGTTTTACCACTATCGGTGCCTATAGCGGTAACAAAATATTTTTCAAAGTAGGATAGTGTCATTATGTTTTAGTAGTTCGCTCAAGGTACAAGTTAAATCGTCTATTTCCTTTTTGGTATTGTAGGCGTGCAAGCATATTCTCAATCGCTCTTCGCCAGCCTTTACTGTTGGCGAAAGTATGGCACGTACTTCAAATTTTTTGTTTCTCAATTGTGCTGCAACTCTTTTAGCACGTTCATTGCCGCTAGTAGTTATTACCTGAATAGCACTATTGCTAGGCTGTAGTAGGGATAAGTAGGAACTGTTATATTTCGCAAACAATTTTTTAAATAAATCTATATTGGCAAATAATGCTTGTCGTTCATGGGTATTTGATTGAAGGTAGTCAAAAGCACTAGCTATTGCTACGTAGCTATGAAGCGGCATGGCTGTGGTGTATATAAAAGGTCTTGCAAAATTAATCAAATAATCTTTTAGCAATTGGCTGCCGCAAATACATGCTCCATGCACACCCATTCCCTTGCCGAAGGTATAAATTCGAGCAAAAATTTTGTCGTGAAGATTTTTTTCGCATAGTATTCCATTGCCATTATTGCCCCACAAGCCTGTGCTATGGGCCTCGTCTAATATAATGTGTGCATGGTATTTTTCGCAGACCTCAATCAATGATTCCAAGGGGCACATGTCGCCATCCATAGAATAGATTGATTCTACCACTACAAATTTTTCACCCTCAGCATGTATTAGTTTTTTTTCTAAATCTTCCAAATCGTTGTGTCGAAATGACAAACGTTTAGCAAAGCTAAGCCTAGCACCGTCTATCAAACTAGCATGAATTAACTCATCGCAAATGATGGTATCTGATTTTTGTGGTACACAAGATAGTATCGAAAGATTTGCATTATAGCCCGAATTGAAAATTAAAGCTGCTTCAGCTTTAAAAATAGCTGCTAATTTTTGTTCTACGTATTCGGCATATTTATGATTTCCAGAAAGTAGTCTTGACCCTGTTGAGCCATTGATTTTATTGGATTCTTGTAAATTTAGAAATGAAGCATCAATTGATATTTTCAAATCTTTACTACGTGCTAGACCTAGGTAATCGTTGGATAAAAAGTCTATTCTATCTTCATCAATGCTCATCGCCCGCAGATTGCCTAATAATTTTCTTTCATTAAGTTTTTTTTCCAGTATATGTATTTCTCTGAAAAGCATAGTTTATTGGGCGATAATAATAATTGCCAGCAACCATATCTGTTTGCTGGCAATTTATAGGTAGTTTGTTTAACGACTGATAAAAAACAAAATTCAGAACGATTAAAATTTAAGGAAATTAGATACATCGGCTTTGATGCTCTCTCTATTCAATCCATTAGCAATATTCATAGATATTTTTCTTACCAAAACACCTACAATGGCTTTTTTAAAGCCCAGTCTTTCGGCCATATTCATACAAAAATCTATTTCGCTTTCATGAATAATACCATCCACCAACATTAAATGAACCAAATCAAACAAATCATCGAAACGCTCAGAATCGTTAAGCGGTATATGTGCTTCTGAGGTACTTGTTTCTTCTATGATATCTTCTACCAACTCTTCTGATAAACCATTTCGCTCACCAATTTTATATATCAATTCCCTTTCAGTTTTTGCTATAAAATTATCAACTTTAGAAAGGGCTACAAGATTTTTTAGATGTGCTTTAACTAGTCGAACATCTTTATTTGAAAACAAATCCATTAGGGACATAAAAGAGAAAATTATAATTTAACAAAAAGATTTTTTTGAATTTAACAAAAACATTACAATATAGTTGTAGTTATATCTTGAAACCCTTACATGCCTCTTACACCAATAATTTCAAAAATGCAGCCACAAAGGGCGAGGCCAATAACAAGCCGTCAAAACGGTCAAGAAACCCGCCGTGGCCAGGTATAGACTGTGCAGAATCTTTAAGGGCCAAACTTCTTTTCAACATTGACTCTACTAGGTCGCCATAACTACCTGCAACAACAATAATGATTGATAACCCAAGCCAATGCAGGGTGTCGAGGGTAGTAGAAAACCAATAGTGAAGCAACATGGAAAATGCACAGGTAAATAATGCACCACCAATAGCTCCTTCCCAAGTTTTTTTGGGAGATACCCTAGGAAAAAGTGGATGTTTGCCAAGATATTTTCCAAAGAAATACCCTCCAACATCGTTTGCCCATAGCAATAGCAATATGCCTAGTACTATTCTAAAATTGTAATCACCACTTATGAAAGCTGAAACATTCATCAATGCAAAAGGTACGGCAATGTAGATGTTGCCTAAAAAAGCGAATGCAATATTTACAAATGGTTTTTCATTGTTTTTGAATAATTCGATTAAAAAAAGTAGAAAAAGAAATGGGAAAAGTAGATAATAATAATTGAACGTGAGCACTTTTTTCTCTAGCAAAAAAAGTAATGTAAAAATCATCATACCAGAAGTGATACCAAATAGTTTGTTGGGTTTGATGCCTGCTTGCTGTATGAGATTGTAAAATTCCCTAAGGGCAAAAAAACAAATACTAAAGAATAGAAAAAAATAGGTCCATTCGCTGAAACAAATAAGAAAAACAATCAATGCAGCACCAGGTAGCCCAATAGCAAAGCGTTGCTGAAGGTTAGTTAGTTTATTGAGAAATGAAAATGCCATGAGATAAATTCAAATATTAGTATGTGTTTTTGGTAGTCTATCTATTCCTTTACATTTGATTACAAAAAGCCAAACTAACCAAACTAGAATAGAACTACAAATAATAACTACACCTATTGGGGCTTGTTGTTCGGTGTCTAATGCATCGACTACGCCTTGCTGCCTTTGCCAATTGACCACGAGTAGTGTAGTAGCATTGTTTACAAAGTGCATCAATATGGGCAACCACAAATTGCCTGACAAATGATAAATATAGCCAAAGAGTATGCCTAAAAACATTCGAGGAATAAATCCAAAAAATTGAAAATGAATGAAACTAAATAAAAATCCAGTAAGCCAAATGGCAAGATGAGTGTGATGAAAAATAGTTTTTAACCGATTTTGAATAATGCCCCGAAAAAGAAACTCTTCGCCTACAGCAGGTAGTATAGCTATTACTAGTAGTGCTAATAGAGATTGGGTAGGGCTTTGAAAATAAACCATCAATTCGGTCAATTGCTTTGCCTCTGCCTCAGATTTCTGCATCCACAAAAGCAGTTGGCTCATGCCTGGAAGGTGATACAGTATTTGCTTGTTCAGTTCGGCCAAAAATCCTATAGCAGGAAAAGCAAACAGCCCTATAGCAACGGCAAGTGTCATTAATAAAGGTTGAGCGGTAATCGTAAAGTGAATGCTGTAAAATAAATCCTTTAAAAAATATTTGACATACAAATAAGGAAGAAAAATAAATGAAGTAAGTGCAGTAAGCATTTGTGCTATTAGTAGATAACTATTGTTGCCAGCATTCGATTTTAAAATTTCAAAAAGAGAAGCAGTTGTTGCAAAAGATTTGCCCATCATCAATTGCAACGATTGCATAAAAACGACTGAACCCAATATGACAAAACCAAACAAAACCATAAGCAATGATAGTAGTTGTAAGGCTTTATCCAATGGTGTTTCAGCACTTAGGTTATTGTGCATAAAAAAGGTAAATTTGAATTAAAATAAATGCTGTTGTTGCGATTACAATATTATATCACCATCAACATGCTGCTACAGCTAAATTACTAAATATCGTTGTAGATAAAACCATAACCGTACACATAATCTTTTCGCCTTATGGCAAAAATTGGAACTATAGAACTTGGCGACTGTCCCCTATTGCTTGCACCCATGGAAGATGTGAGCGACCCTCCATTTCGTGCTGTATGTAAAGAGTACGGTGCAGACCTCATGTACACCGAATTCATATCTTCAGAAGGGCTAATTCGCAATGCGGATAAAAGCATGCATAAACTTGATATATTCGATTATGAAAGGCCTGTGGGAATTCAAATATTTGGTGATAATATAGAGTCGATGCGCATCGCTACTGAAATTGCTGAAAATGCACAACCCGACTTGATAGACATCAATTATGGTTGCCCAGTAAAAAAGGTAGTTTGCAAAGGAGCCGGTGCTGCCATATTGCTAGACTTGCCCAAGATGCAGAAAATGACTGCCGAGATAGTAAAGGCCACAAAACTGCCCGTAACTGTAAAAACCCGCCTTGGCTGGGATGAACACAATATTAAAATACTAGAAGTAGCCCAACGATTGCAAGATGTAGGAGTGCAGGCACTTACTATACATGCAAGAACTAGACACCAATTGTACAAAGGCAAAGCGGACTGGTCTTACATAGCTCAGGTAAAAGAGGCTGCCAACATTCATATTCCTATTTTTGGAAATGGCGATGTAGATTCGCCCGAGGTAGCACTAGAGTACAGAAATAAATATGGTGCAGATGGCTTGATGATAGGCCGAGCAGCCATTGGGTATCCTTGGATATTTAACGAAATAAAACATTATTTTGCTACAGGCCAAAGACTAGACAAGCCAACGATAGCCGAGAGAGTAAAGGTTTGCAGTTCTCATTTGAAAAAGTCTATCGAATGGAAAGGGGACAAGATTGGTATTTTTGAAATGCGACCACATTACACCAATTATTTTCGAGGAATCACTAATTTCAAACCATTTAGGGCAAGGTTGGTAGAGGGCAAATGCGAAGAAGAAGTAATTTCAATACTAGAAGAAATTATAGACCATCAAGATGAATTAGTTGCGGTAGAGTGTTAAAGATTTTCACATTTTCAAATCAATTATTGATGCTAAACAGTTACAAACTTTTCCTTCACCTCTTCATATACCTTCTGAATACCTTGTTTTAGCGATATACTGTGTTTCCAACCTAGGCTTTGCAGCTTGGCTACATCCATTAATTTTCTAGGCGTGCCATCAGGCTTGCTTGCATTAAAAATCAATTGACCATCATATCCTACAATATCTTTGATGAGTAAAGCAAGGTCTTTGATAGAAATATCTTCGCCTGTTCCAATGTTTAAGAAAGCCTCGTCGCTATATGTTTCCATAAGGAAATAACAGGCATCTGCTAAATCATCTACATATAAGAATTCTCTTTTGGGCGTACCCGAACCCCAAATCTCTACTTGTGGGTTATTGTTTGATTTTGCCTCATGAAATTTACGAATCAATGCTGGCAGAACGTGCGAATTGTTTAAATCATAATTATCGTTGGGGCCATACAAATTGGTGGGCATTACTGATATAAAATTACACCCGTATTGGCTACGATAGGCTTCACACATTTTGATGCCTGTAATTTTTGCTATAGCATAAGGCTCATTGGTATGCTCCAATACCCCAGTCAATAGGCTGTTTTCGGCCATTGGTTGAGCAGCAAATTTGGGATAGATACACGACGAACCTAGAAACATCAACTTTGTAACCCCATGCAAATAAGCAGCATGAATAATGTTGGTTTGAATCATCAAATTGTCATAAATAAACTCAGCACGAAATGTATTGTTGGCATGAATACCGCCTACTTTGGCTGCTGCCAGAAAAATATATTCAGGTTTTTCGCTTTCAAAAAAATCATTTACCTGCTGCTGATTTCGCAAATCTAATGTTGCCGACCTGCGTGTGACGATGTTGGTGTACCCTTCTTTTTCAAGTTTTCTAACTATTGCCGAACCCACCATGCCATGATGGCCACATACGTATATTTTTGAATCTTTTTTCATACAAATTTGCTATTTCTTAGACAATGTTAAGTCTTTCTCAACTTCAAATTTAAGATGTTTCTGCTAAATATAGGAATGTTGATGGCGATAAGTTTTTCAAAACCCATATTTCCCTTTTGGCATACAAATGCTTATCTTTCGAGATGGTATAAGGTGTTGCCAAAACATTATTTTAATTCTTAGGCTCATCAATTTCTTTGCATTCAAAATATAATTCCAATGAATTATTCTTTATCTCGATTAGTAATATTTTTTATATGTGTCACACTCGCAAATGTTGTAGCACTTTGCAAAGATGATTTTGAGACACAGTTCAATCAAGGAAAGCAACTCTATATTCAATCAAAATATACCGAAGCTATGGCTACATTAATGCCCTTGACCAAAGAGACGAAGGGCAACAACTACGTTCAGGCGTCGCAATATTACTATGCTTTGGCAGCATTTAAAGATAAAAAGATGCAAGAGGCTTACTACATGTTGTTGCAACTAACACAAAAATATGGGAAATGGAAAGACATAGAAGAGGCTTATTATTTAGTGGCTGTAGTATCGTTTGAACTAAAAAAAAATAGATATGCTCTTAATTTTTTGAAAGACCGAACCGCCACATTGCAAAACGATATAGAAGATTTGAAAGTGTATTACCTTTCAAAACTTCAGCCTTTAGACACACTTATCGCATTGCAAAATGCCTATTCTAAAGACCTAGTAATGGCAAAAGTACTTGCGAGTAGGCTACAACAGCTAAAGCCTATCAATGAAAAGCAAAATATGTTGTTGCAATATTTGGTTCAAGAATATAAACTAAAATTGAATACAGCCCCTGCCAATACTAAAGAGATAAAGACCGTTTACAATGTAGCAACATTATTTCCGTTTATGGTTGCTACCAATGATTTTGAGGGCTACACCAAAAACAATTCTTACGTTGCCGACTTATATTTAGGCATGAAGGAAGCATTAGATACTTTGAAAACAGAAGGTATCAACATTAATTTATATGCCTACGATACAGAAAAAGACAACGGCAAGTTAGCCTCCTTGCTTCAAAGTGTAGAGCTGAAAAATGCTGACTTGCTGGTAGGACCTTTATTACCCAGTCAAGCTGTGGCAGTTGGTCAATATGCTAGGCAGAACGTTGTTTCTACAGTAAATCCTATATCTAACAATTCTAAACTGTTTGATCAAAATGATTTTGTTTATTTGTTTCAGCCTAGCCTAGAAATACAGGCTGGACAAGTAGCACAGTTGGTGAAAAAGCAATGGTTTAACAAAGAAAAAACCAAAGCAGCCATTTACTTTGGCGAATCGCCTCGTGATTCTTTGCTAGCCAAATATTACCGAGATTCGTTGCTTGCTCAAAAAATTCAAGTACCCATATTTGAAAAATTAAAAAAAGATAAGTTATTCAAACTTTCTAGCAACCTTAGCGATTCAACCAAACTAAAGGGCTACACCCATGTATTTGTTGCTAGCAATGAAGAAATCATAGCAGCAACAGTGATTAGTGCTTTAGAAAAATCAATGAATCCTATTCCAGTAATTACTAGGGCAGAATGGCTGCAATTGACCACGCTAAATCTAGAGCAACTACAGAAGAGAAACGTTCATTTCATGTATCCAGAGTTTATTGACTATTCCAGTATTTTGGTAAAAAAATTTAAAGAAAACTTTGCCGCCAAATACAATGTACTGCCTTCGCAGTATGTATATATGGGTTATGATTTGATGTATTATTTTGCACATGTGATGAAAGAAAATGGTACTAATCTCAAAGCTGCGTTTACCAAACCCTCAGCAAAGAGAGCCATATTCTTGTCTGCAATCAATTTTACCAATTCCAATTCCAATACCTACCTACCCATAGTAAAATTTGAAGAGATGAAACTTAAGGTGGTGAACCCAATGGAATACTGACAGCTAGAGGTATTTGGTTATGAAATTTAAGAATAAATTTGCTGGTGTTTTTTCATATTTGATAACAGTATTTGTTTGATTTTACTGTCTGTTTTAAGGTCAATTGTTGTTTCCCAAAATAGTAGCTTCTATAGTACTCGCAAAATGCAAATGCTCCAATGCTTGTACTTTTTTAGCTACCTCGTCAGCAGTGTCTGCAGGGGCTACATTGCAACTAGCTTGACATAGAATTTTGCCTTTGTCGTATTCGGTATTTACTAAATGAATGGTAATGCCACTTTCGGTTTCTTTATTTTCTACCACCGCCTCATGTACAAAATGTCCATACATTCCCTTGCCACCATATTTGGGCAATAGTGCTGGGTGAATGTTGATTATTTTGCAATCATAATAATCGACCAAATGTGGGGGAATGAGCCAAAGAAATCCAGCCAAAACCACCCAAGATATTTCATGTTTTTGCAGCGTTTTTAGTACCTCGCCATTTATAAATTCTGCTTTAGAGAATACATGATATGGAACGCCATAATTTTTTGCCCGCTCTATTGCAAAAGCTTTGGCAGTATTGGCGAGTAGTAGTGCTACTTCAATACTTGAATGGTGCTTAAAGTGTTCAAATATTTTTTCTGCATTGCTGCCAGAACCCGAACAAAAGATGGCAATTTTTATTTTCATTGATTAGTATTTTTTAATTGAATATCATGCTCCCTAGCCCAGTAAACATGACTATTTTGCAATATTTGCTTAGTAGCGTATAGTCGCTTTTGGTTTTAGCAGCAATCAATCGAATGCCTATAAAAAACAATGGCAGCAATACCAGCACACACAAATATATTAATTTATAATAGGAAGCAGAATAACCAAATTGTAGTAAGAAATAGGCTAGTAAACACAACAAGAACCATATTACCAATTTTACTTTGGATATTCCTAATACAATAGGCATAGTAGTGCAGCCATATCTAGCATCGCCCTTTATATCTTCTATGTCTTTGATTATTTCTCTTATTAATGAAATAAGAAAAGAGAAGAAAATATAAAAAAGAAATTTAGGTGAATAGAAGGTAAGCGAAGTTTCGTTAGCTACACAATATGCAATAAAAATTACAGTAGAACATAAATAACCAACAGCTAAATTTCCTATTAAAAATATTCTTTTAAACATAGGATAAAGTAGTAAACAAACAATATTGGGAACACAACATATAAAAACTATTTCACCCAAATACCACAATGCTACTATGCCCATAATATTAAAAATAGTACATGAAACAAGTACTTGTTTTTTAGAGAAAATATTAAGCAACAAAGGCATATTTTTTCTATTTATTTTATCTATTTCATAATCGAAAAAATCGTTGAGCCAATATCCACTTGAAGCAATACTTAAAACTGAAATTGACATTAAAGTCAATTTGTAAATTTTATCTACACTTAAAATTTTATCACTTATTTCAGACATAGAAAAATACACCATCACTAGTGTAAGCCACATCACCAGTAGATTGGTTGGTCTACTATATTTCCATATTTTTATTAAAAACATTTTTAAATATAATTCTTAAAATAGTTATCCTCACCAAAAAGAATGGTAGTTGAGCCTAGTTGCCGATAGATTTAATTGTCAAATCACTTATTTGATTTTTTTTACTGCTCAAAACAGCGTAATTTCAACCCGCAAATAAGACACTTAAATATTTGCCATGTTCTTAGATTCATCTAAAATCGCTTTTGAAGCACTTACCTACGACGACGTACTGCTGCTACCCGCATATTCAGAGGTGTTGCCACGTGAAACTTCTACCGTTACTCAACTTTCCAGAAACATAAAAATCAATATTCCACTCGTTTCCGCTGCGATGGATACGGTAACCGAATATCAAATGGCCATAGGCATGGCACATTTGGGCGGGTTAGGCTTTATTCATAAAAACATGAGTATTGAAGAACAAGCTTCACAGGTACGAAAGGTAAAACGCTCAGAAAGCGGAATGATTATGGATCCCATCACACTCGATGAGTCTGCTACACTTCAAGATGCACTCAACATCATGAAAGAATTTAAAGTAGGCGGTATTCCAGTTACCAATTCCAATAGAAAACTAGTAGGCATCATTACCAACAGAGATTTGCGATTTCAAAAAGACGTGACCAAGCCAGTGATAGAGATTATGACCAAAGACAATCTTATCACGGCTTTTGAGGGCATCACACACTCGCAAGCCGAAGATATTCTGCAAGAATATAAAATCGAAAAACTACCTATCATAGATGCCGATAGAAAATTAATAGGCTTAATTACCTACAAAGACATTTTAAAACGTCGAGATAGGCCCGAAGCCTGCAAAGACCAATACGGTCGCTTGCGGGTAGGTGCAGCAGTAGGCGTTACGCACGATATACTTTTGCGTGTAGAAGCTTTAAAAAATGCAGGTGTAGATATTATCAGTATTGATACTGCCCACGGGCATTCTAAAGGAGTGATTGATACTTTAAAACTGGTAAAAAAACATTTTCCTGATATGGAAATGGTAGTGGGCAATGTAGGCACAGGCGAAGGTGCCAAAGCCCTTGCCGATGCTGGTGCCGATGCTATTAAAGTAGGCATAGGACCAGGTAGTATATGCACTACCCGTATTATTGCTGGTGTAGGTGTACCACAACTGTCTGCTGTTTATGAGGCCTGCAAGGCAGTAGGCGGCAGCGTTCCCATCATTGCAGACGGTGGCATTCGTTTCTCTGGAGATTTCGTAAAAGCCATAGCAGCAGGGGCTAGCAGCATTATGGTAGGGTCTATGCTGGCAGGTACAGAAGAAGCACCAGGCGAAGTAATTATTTACGAAGGAAGAAAATTTAAGTCTTACAGAGGTATGGGTTCGCTAGAGGCAATGGAAGATGGCTCTAAAGACCGTTACTTTCAAGATGCTGAAGATGACATTAAAAAATTAGTTCCAGAAGGAATAGTAGGTCGTGTGCCTTTCAAGGGCAAAGCTGAAGAAGTCGTTTACCAAATGGTAGGTGGGCTGAAGGCAGGTATGGGTTATTGTGGAGCGGCAAACATAGAAGTATTGAAACAAGCCAAATTTGTAAAAATAACCACGGCAGGCGTTAAAGAAAGCCATCCGCACGATGTACAGATTACCCAAGAAGCACCCAATTACAGTAGATAGCGTTACCAATGTTATCAACTCATTTAAAGAACATCTTTGTCTTCTAGCAAAGATGTTTTGCTATCATCATCGTTTTTATTTTTCATTCAATGCTTGATTCATTCATAGCAAAGCATTTACTTTATAATCGAGTTGCTTTAATACACATTTTACTAGATGCAATGTCTCATTACCAATCATGAATAGTAAAATATTTTTTAGAATATATACCCTTACTGCCATTTTGTGCTGGCTATTGATATGTGGTATTGAATACTTAAAGTTTAATCTGCACTTTCAAGTAAGCGACACGGTTACACGCATTTTTCTCACCGTTTTTTATGTGCTTGTTTTTTTGATTTTTAAAATGCAGGTAGGAGGTAAAAAAATAGGTAATTTCAATGAATACCTTTGGCAGGTCTTTGTAGTAGGTGGCTCTACAATTTTAGTTTCTTTGCTTTTGAAATTAGGAGCTTACTTTCTAAATATCGACCAATTCGCCAATAGCTTGCTATGGGTGAATATCATTTATCACATCAACACGGCATTGATGGTGGTATTTTTGGCCAATGGATTTTATGTTTGGAAAAAATTGATTTTATATCAGAAGCATAAACTCACACAATCAGCTTGGAGTGTCTTTGAATTGTTGGTGTTGTTGAGTGCATTTACCAATTTTTTAAATTCAGAAATCTATTCTTTCAAATTTCTTATAGCCTCGCTACCCCTTACTTTCCTAGGGCTATTTCTTTCTTTCAATCTAAAGTGGGTTGCCTTTCTTAACTATAAGCAAAAGTGGCAAAGCATTGCGATTATTTTTTTAATCTTAGTTATTACCTTTACCTATTTGCAGCAAGTTTTTGTGTATCGTCTTGATAACACTATTTTAGTAAACATGGCTAATAATACCTTTACCATCGCCAATTTTGCTTTTTTATTAATTAATTGTATCGCCTCCTTTTTAGTACTTTTATTTCACTTGCCAACATCTTCCGTATTTGAGCAAAAATTTGGTGAGGTGATGATTTTTCAGAAGCTAAGCCAAACAATATCTATGGGCGATAGCGAAGATGAGGTGTATAAAATGCTTTTGGAAAGCAGTATTACCACCGTAATGGCAGATGCGGGCTGGCTAGAGATAGTGAACGAGAAGGGAAATTATGAAGCATTTTTAAATAGAGAAATCAATGAGTTTGATATTTTTGAAATCAAGAAAGTATTAAGAAAAAATAGCATTAGCATAGACGCCGACCCTCATTATATTAAAGATGTAAAATCATATAGTCATGCCGACCGTATTCAGGCATTGCCCTACAAGTCAATTATTATGATACCGCTTACCAGCAACAATCAGAAACTTGGTACATTGGTATTGCTCAAAAATGTGATTGATGGATTTGACAAAGAAATGGTAGATATCATTTTTAGTTTTGTAAGCCAAGCAAGTGTTGCCCTCAAAAATTTTAGACTAGTAAAAGAGGCCTTGGGCAACGAACGCTACAAAGAGGAAAGAAAGATAGCCAAAGAAGTGCAAAAAAGTCTTTTCCCTGAAAGTTTAATGCTCAATATCAATTTAGAAATTCATGCCTTTACCAAAGCAGCCGATGAGGTAGGAGGGGATTATTATGATATTTATAAATATTCTGATACCAAATTAATCGTAGTCATTGGTGATGTCTCTGGCAATGGAACCAGTGCTGCATTTAACATGGCACAGATGAAGGGCATATTTCATAGCTTAGTACAACTAGGGCTTCATGCCGATGAGTTTATGAATTATGCCAACAATGCGTTGAGTAAATGTCTTGAAAAAACTTCTTTTATTACCCTCAGTATTTTTTATATTGATACAGAAAACCAAACCATTGAATATGCTAGGGCAGGCCATTGTCCAGCATTGTATTTTAGTAAACAAACACAGGAAAGTTCCTATATGCAGAGCAAGGGTTTAGGCCTAGGCATTATTCGCAGCAAAGAATATTTTAAGCACATTCAGCGTTGCGAGCTACACTACACAACGGGAGATATTTTGGTGTTGTACACCGATGGAATTATTGAGGCACATAATAAAGAGGGCGAAGAATATGGCTACGATAGGTTAAAATCAGTGGTACACTTGAATCATGAAGCAAGTACAAAGCAGATGGGCGATGCTATAATCGCTGATGTATATCAATTTACAGAAACCAAATTCTTGGCAGATGATTACTCTTTCTTCATCATCAGATTTATTTAACGAATAATAAAACATAACTTTTTCACTACCGTACAAAACCAAATTAAATATTATGAATATCAATTCAGAAAAACACGACCAACATTACCTTATTCATCTTGATGGCGATTTAGATGCGAGTTCATGCCTATTGCTAGACCAAGCCATAGCCACAGGACTAGAAAAAGGAGAGAAAAAAATATTAATCAATTGCCAGTTGTTAAATTATATTTCTTCGGCGGGGCTTGGTGTTTTTATGAGCTACATTCAAGAATTTGAAAACACGAATACCGATATGGTGATTTATGGATTGAAAGACAAAGTAAATAACGTATTCCAGATATTAGGCTTAGATCAATTATTAAAAATTGTAAATACACAGGAAGAAGCAATACAAATTATTCGGCTATAATTCATTTATATAATCCTAGTTTTACTTTATATAATTACAAACCACAGTAAATTATATTCGTTCAATGAGAGAGATAATGATTCACAGATTCAAAATATCATGTACAAAAGATAGCCTTAAAGCCATCAGATGTTTCGTAACCTTTTTATTTTCTTATCAAATGATTTCAATACGTTCTGTATTTACCTCTAGCTTAATGATAGCAGCGGTTATAGCTTGCAAAACCTCGCAAAAACCTACCACTACTCAAAGCAACACTGCCAACCCTATCATAGAAACAATTGCAGGAAAACCAGTATATGTTTCCGAATTCAACTATGTCTATAAAAAAAACAATGCAAGTGCTAAAGATGCCTACACTAGTGCTAGCATAAGCGAATACCTAGATTTGTTTACCAATTTTAAACTTAAAGTGAAAGAAGCCGAGGCACTAGGTCTCGACAGTGCTGAATCTTTCAAAAAAGAACTAGAAGGCTACAAAAAACAATTGGCACAGCCCTACCTTACTGAAAAAAGTGCTACAGACATACTTGCTAAAGAAGCTTACGAGCGTATGAAAGAAGAGGTAAACGCCTCTCACATCCTCATCACGGTAGCACCAGAGGCCGATCCAGCCGACTCATTGAAGGCTTACAACAAAATATTAGAACTTAGAAACAAAGCCGTAGCTGGGGCAGATTTTGAAAAACTTGCTGCTGAAAATTCACAAGATCCATCAGCAAAAAGCAACAATGGAAATTTAGGCTATTTCTCTTCTTTGCAAATGGTGTATCCATTTGAGAATGCAGCTTTCAATACTAAAGTAGGTAGTATTTCCAATATTATTCGTACCCGTTTTGGTTACCATATATTAAAAGTAAATAATAGAAGAAAATCTCAAGGTCAAATACGTGCGGCACACATTATGATTCGTGCTACCGCAGGTATGCCAGCTGCGGACTCTATTGCTGCTAAACAAAAAATCGAAGAAATTTATGCTCGCTTGCAAAAAGGCGAAGATTGGAATCAACTTTCAGAGCAATTTTCAGAAGATGTTAATTCTAAATCAAAAGGTGGTGAATTGCCATGGTTCAGCACAGGCCGCATGATTCCTAGTTTTGAAGACGCAGCTTATGCCCTTGTAAATAAAGGCGACTATGCTAAACCTGTACTTACCCCTTACGGTTGGCACATCATTAAATTGCTAGAGAAAAAAGAATTAGAGCCATATACAGAGTTAGAAGCTGGCATTAAAACCAAAGTTGCGAGAGACTCTAGATCAGAGCTAAACAAAACAATGTTGATTCAACGCTTGAAAAAAGACAATACATTTATAGAATACCCAAAAGCAATGGATGCAGCTATAGCCATGGCTGATTCTACACTACTATTGGGCGTATGGACAAAAACAGTAGATGCAGCAAACAATGGCGTATTGTTTACCATCAATGGGGAGAAATACACCACAAATGATTTTTTCAAAAACATTACTTCGTTCAATAGAAGAGCAAGAGAAGCCAAAAATACCTCGCCTGCACAATACATGAAAACCATTTACAAGCAATATGCAGAAGATAAACTCGTTGCCTACGAAGAGGCTCACCTAGAAACTAAATATGAAGATTACAGAATGCTGGTAAAAGAATATCGTGATGGTATTTTATTGTTCCAGTTGATGGATGAAAAAGTATGGTCTAAAGCGATTGAAGACACTACAGGATTGAAAGAATTTTTCAAAACTAATCAATCGAATTACAAATGGGATACTAGGGCACATGCTAGTATTTACAGCCTCGCCAACGAATCTTTGCTGGGGAATTTGAAACAAGAATTGAAAAAAGAAAAATACCCTGTTGCAAGTGTTATTTTCGCAAACTCATTTTTTAAATCGGGAAAAATGGAACTAGACGAAGCAGCTAAAAAAGCAGCTGATGAAGTGGTAGCAAAAATGAAAACCGACAAAAATTATTTACTTCAAATAACTGGTGCTGTAGATAGCAAAGAAGCATTATTGAAAATGCCTATTGCAATTGGTAGAGCTAATGTTGCACGTACTTATTTAATTTCAAAAGGTGTAGATTCTACAAGATTGATGGTTGCTACAGCACCATTGGTTGCTGCTAAAAAAGGAGAAAAAGCCAAAGATCAAGATAGAAATGTAGTCTATACCCTTTATTCTAAATCGACTAAAGCACTAGAAAATATTTTTAACGAGACTGCTCCGCTAAACCTACAAGTGACCGAAGGGGTATTTCAAAAAGCCGACAACGAAACGTTGAAAGCATTAGATTGGAAAGTAGGCGAATTTACTACCAATAAAGATGGCAGAGTTTACTACACAGTAATTTCCAAAATTGATGCTGCCCGCATGAAAACATTTGAAGAAGCAAAAGGCTTAGCCATATCTGACTACCAAACTTATTTGGAAAAAGAATGGATTAAGTCTTTGAAACAAAAATACCCAGTAACCATCAACCAACCAGAGGTTGATAAATTGGTTCAGAAAAAATAATACTTTCTCGGTTTCTAGCAATAGAAACCAAGAATTGTTGGTTTTTAAGTGAGTTTAACGCTTGGTATTTGCCAAGCAAAATTTTTAAAATGTACCGTTTAGTTCATCAAATTTTTACGAAGCATACAGGTTGGGTAGTACTACTCAACCTGTTTTTGCTATCCAATGCCCAAGCTCAGTTGGTAGATAAAATCATCGCAAAAGTCGATGATCAAATAGTGCTAAAATCAGAATTGGAACTTACCTATCTTCAATTGCTATCTTCTGCACCAGGTGGCGATCCAGCAACACTACGTTGCAAAGTAATGGAATCGCTGGTGATGAATAAACTGCTACT
>JAAFID010000200.1 GCA_013297765.1 Cytophagales bacterium
TAAAATTGTGGTTAGGGCAATACGTTACTATAGTTTTAACCTCATTGGATTTGAGCAGTTTCGCAGAGCTACGATAGAATCAGCAAAAGATTTATATGGAAATTGCAGTAGCGAAGTCTTGCAAACCGCCGCTGCATGGAGAGCAGTAGGGTTAGATGAGTTTTTTAATTATTATGTCGCACCCCCGACTGACTTGTGTAATAATTTTGGAGGAACTCAAAATAGCTATCAAATTTATTATATTCAAAACACAGTTCCATTGCCCTCGATGGCATGCAGTCCTCAAAACTTGGTAGTAAAATCTGGTAGCACACTTGTGGTAACATCTGCACAAAGCATCATATTAAAGCCTGGCTTCAAAGCAGAGGCAGGATGTCAGTTTAAAGCCATTGCCACTTCTTGCCTTACACAAACTCTGAGGGAAGGGAATGAATTGGAAGAAAATTTCATCCATTCAGAAAATTTCAATAATTCTATAGGCACTTGGTTCGTTACCCCAAATCCTTCGCAAGAGCAGAATCTGAGGTTGAATTATCCTAATGATAGAACACTAGTAAAAATTACCTTAACAGATATTCAAGGAAAAATAATTCAAGAGAATTTACAGTTTGAACAATCAAATCAAGGTGTAACATTTACTTCTGAGAATTTACAAAAAGGCGTTTACTTTCTTCATGCTACTACTATTGAGGGCGAACAAAAGACTTTAAAATTAATCAGATACTAAATACTCGCAAACATGAAAAAACTTAATTTAATCTTATTATTTGTAGCAACAAGTTTTAGTGCCTATACTCAAGAGTTGAAAAATGGAGACTTTGAGGAATGGATGCTTACATTAAATAATGGTAAGAGCTATGATACACCCACAAATTGGGTTCTATACACTGAATCATTTCAAGACACCAATTATACTGGAGACAGATCTCGACACTTAAATAATAGCGGAAGATTTTCAATATGTATTCAATCTTTGGGAGGAGATATTACTGGTAAAGATTACCCCTCCTATTTAAGCTATGGAAGTAAAGTAGGAAGAAGAGGGGATGTAAAACCTAAAAAATGGGGAGTTCCATATACTGGTAGGCCAATAAAGGTGAAAGGAGAATATAAATTTTATAATAATCAAAATACCAATGATGCTGGATATGCTTACTTACTTTTAAAAAAATACAACCCAATTTCCCAGAGGTCAGATACTCTCGCATTTGGCTCACAATCTTTTCCAATTGCTTCTGGAGATTTTGACCCATGGGGGTCATCTGGATATATTCCTTTTGAAATAGACATTGAATATAAAAATAAAATTGCCCAACCCGATACCATGGTACTGGTATTTGTAGATAGTAAATATCAAGAATATGTCACTTTAAATAAATACAACGGAGGCTTATTCTTTATTGACAATGTTACTTTGGTAGAGAACCCTGCCTCCCTATCTGATGCAAATGACGTAGAAATAGCCCTCACCCTCTACCCCAACCCCACCAACGCCTCGCTAGGCATACACACCAGCCTGCAACTCGCCAAACTGGTGGTTTACCAAAACAACGGCATCAAAGTACTAGAAAGCAAAGCCACCGAAACCCTAGAGGTATCGGCATTGCCCGAAGGCCTGTACTTGCTTGAGGCTTGGGATATGGAAGGAAGAAGGGTATTGAAGAAATTTGAGAAACGATGAACGTAGTACGTGATACGTTTTTAAGTTTTAAGTTTTCTTCATCATTCTTTTTGTCATACAGAGCGAGGCAAAGTATCCTGTGTAGAGTATTGTATTAGAAGAACTTGCTACAACGCTCACACCAGTTCCATCATTACGTTCAGGAAGACAAAAAATGAATGTTTGTAAATTTATAAACGAAATTTTAAAATGAAACAATTATCACCATACATTACCAATCGTAGCATCTTGTGTATGCTTATGCTCTCTTTGGCATCTATCAATTCTCAAGCCCAAAATAAAGAAAAGTTTCTAGATACTTTAAATATCAAAGAGATTGAGATGGGCTCATCCATAGACTACATACGCTTTAGTAAAAATACTAAAATAGAAGCCACAGATTTTATAAAAAACAACCCAAAACTTTTTTATGAGACCAGTAATCAGAAAATGGTACTCAAAAAAACAGAGGAAGACGAGCTAGGTTTTACTCATTACCGTTATGGGCAGACTTATATGGGCATTGCCATAGAGGATGCAGATTATTGGATTCATAGCAAAGATGGAGTTTTGATTACTGCAAATGGACTATTGCTTGAAATTAAAAATACAAAGTACTCTGTTATGAATATAGATAGCTTAGAAGCGATTCAAATAACAGATACATTTATTAAAAGTATGAAATTTCGACTAAAAGGAAAATTCTCATACCCACACACTGCCGAGCTATTCTGGGTAAGTTCGGATAAGGATACTACCGAAGCAAATAAAAAGAACAAATATTTATTGGCATGGAAGGTCTCTAGCCCAGACTATAGTCGAGTAACATACGTGAGTGCAGTCAGTGGAACGATAGTTGGTGCCTATAGCAATGTAGTTAATTGTTCGCCAACTACGTTTTCGTCATTGTACTATGGCAATAAAAATATTACCACTAAGTTTGAAAACAACGAGTACATCATGCATGATTTATGTGCAAGTAGCTGTATGAATACCAATAAAAATATAAGAGTAGAGGAAATCCTGGGTTCATTCGATGTATTAAAGAGTACAAATAATACTTGGACAACTGATGTTCAACGCATGGGTGCTACAGTATTGTGGTGTTTAGGTAATGCTTTTAACTATTTTTGTTCTAATCATCAATGGAGTAGTTATAATGGTCAAGGTGGAAGTATTCTGGCTTCTGTTATAGATGCCCAAACAGGAGGCAATGCATCCTATGGAATAGGTGGATATATGACTTTTGAATCTCAATTTTTTTGCACACAAGATATAGCAGCTCACGAGTTTGCTCATGGGGTGGTAAATAGCGCATCAGGTATTTCTGCATCAGGCGGTGCTTGTGGACAAGATGGTTGTGAGAAGGATGCAATTAACGAATCCATTGCCGATATGTTTGCCACTGCTACCGAGTTTTATACGTTTACTTCTGGAAATGATTACCTGATAGGCGAAGACGTTACTGGAGGTACAGGGATTAGAAATATGGGAAATCCCAAATCTTTTAACTACCCAAATTGTTATCCCACAACTGCCTATCCTAATCCTCAGTATTGGGTTGGGGACAAATACCCGAGGGGTGCAGTTTCTAGTTTTTGGTTTTATTTACTCTGCCAAGGAGGAAGTGGCAATGTGGACAATAACCTTGCTCGACCTGTTTACACTATATCGGCAATAGGTATGGACAAAGTTACCAGAATAGTGATGAGGGCTCTCCGCTACTACATGCATCTCAACACGACTTTTAAAGATTTTCGTAGGACAACAATTGAGGCTGCAAAAGACTTGTATGGCAATTGCTCGAACGAGTCTATTCAAGTGGCTAAAGCATGGGGTGCTGTAGGTGCTGAAGAAGTAAATGTGGTAGCTGCTTTCCCACTTTGCGGAGATATAAATAGCCAATCAAGTCCACTCAATGTGTATTATGCAACCACTTCTTTACAAGTTCCCACGAGTAGTTGTAGCAACGTAACAGTAAAATCAGCCAATAGTCTTTTTATTACATCTTCCCAATCAATCGTATTAAAACCAGGTTTTAGGGCTGAGGCTGGTAGCAGATTTAAAGCAAGCATAGATCCATGTGTTTCTCAAACAATCCGCAAGGCTTATGCAAACCAAGAGCTCAATACTAATGTGGTAAAAATAAATAAAGCCAAGTTAATAGCATACCCCAACCCTACACACGATAACTTGTATATTGATATATCAGAAGACTTAGGTAAAGTGGGTAAAATAGACCTGTATAATACTATGGGAACAATATTACCGACCTCAATTCCTTACACAATAAATGACAAGAACCAAATTCAAGCCGATGTAAGCACTATAAACAGTGGTATATATATGCTTCATATTAGCTTTCAGGATAGTAAAGAGATTTGCAAAGTAGTTATCCATTAAATTTAATTGTAATGAAAAAGATATTTTTAGTATTATACACCGTGTTCATTGCTCACTGTGCATTTTGTCAGATTCAAAATGGAGACTTTGAGCAGTGGGAAGAAAGAGATGGTAGACTTTTGCCTATCAAATGGAGTTATTCTAATCTTATAAGTCAAAATCCAGAAAAAGAAACAATTATTAAAAATGGCAATAGTTCCCTAATGCTTTATACCACAATAGGTGGAGTAATGCCAAGTAGCATGATTTCATATATAGCCAATGGTGTATGTAGGGCGGAAAGTGGTAAAAATTGCGGAAATCCTATAAATTTTAAACCTAAGTTTTTAACGGGATTTTATAATTTATATAGTATATCACATTCAGAGCCAAGAATTCTTACAAAAGATACTGCAATGATTAGAATAATTTTAAAAAAATATACCCCCTCTAAAAAATCGGCAGATACTCTTCTTAATCAGTTTATACCATTGTATGATACCCCCAACCAAAATATATTAACCCAATTCAAGCAAGAATTGTTTTATAATCAAAATTTTAAAGACATAAATCCTGATACTGTTGTAATTATAATAGCTTCCAATCAAAGATTTTTTTCTAAAAAATTAAGTTATCAGGGTCTATTAAAATATAATAAACTCATAATAGATGATTTAGATTTACAAGAAGAAGTGAATTCAATTGAAAATTTGACCAACAATTTTACAGCCCTCACCCTCTACCCCAACCCCACCACTGCAACGCTAGGCATACACACCAGCCTGCAACTCGCCAAACTGGTGGTGTACCAAAGCAACGGCACCAAAGTACTAGAAAGCAAAGCCACCGAAACCCTAGACGTATCGGCATTGCCCGAAGGCCTGTACTTGCTTGAGGCTTGGGATATGGAAGGAAGAAGGGTATTGAAGAAATTTGAGAAAAGGTAGGGAAGTTTTACGTAGTACGTGGTTACGTACTACGTTTTCTTCATCCTTCTTTTGTCATACCGAATGCAATGAGGTATCTGAAGATGTGAATGTAGAGTAGTAGGAGAACTTGCTACAACGCTCACACCAGTTCCTTCACTGCGTTCAGGAGGACAAAGAAATAGGAGGACAAGAAATAAGAGGACAAAGCCATGGAGGACAAAAAACTTTGTCATACCGAATGCAAAGGTATCTGAAGATG
>JAAFID010000201.1 GCA_013297765.1 Cytophagales bacterium
ACCTTTGATTTTATAGATTAGTGTAAATACAAGAAGGCTTAAAGTTACTAAATTAAATTCCCCTAATACAAATTTTGAATAAACTCACCTCCATTTATTTAGATTTTTTAAGAATTATTGCTGCATTTGGTGTCGTCTTGGTTCATGCCAATTTATATTGGTTTTCTGATGGTCAATTTTTACATGAATCGTATGGGCATAAACTGGTGATGGTATTTTTTGTATTATCGGGTTTTTTGGTCGCCTACACTACCGATGCCAAGAAAAAAGATTTGCCCAATTATTTTATTGATCGATTTTCTAGATTGTATTCTGTAGTTGTTCCCGCATTAATTTTTAATTACTTAATAGACAATATTGGTGTTTATTTCAATCCAGAGTTTTACGAATCTCAAATAGCAAAAACTGGACAATGGTGGCGGGCAACGTTGAACCTTAGTTATTTACAGCAAAATTGGTTTTTATGTACTAAACCATCCACTAATGGAACTTTTTGGTCTATTGCTTATGAGTTTTGGTATTATGTATTATTTGGTATCTATTTTTATATTAAGAATACCTGCAAAAGAATAGTCTTCATTATTGCTTGTATATTGTTTATAGGTGTTAAAATTACCTTATTATTGCCAGTATGGGCTATGGGTGTTTGTGCTTATCAGCTTGCTAAGAAATATACACTAAACCAATTAATAGCCCGAATAGGCTTTGGAATATCTTTATTATTTATACTTTATTTTACTATCAATTCTACCTTATCATCTTTTGAAGATACATTTCCCTTTGGGCTACCTCCTTTATATTTTTCTTCACGATTTGTATTTGATTATTGGTATGGATTTTTAATTGCGACCAATATTTATTTTATATCTCAAATTAATTTAAAGTTTCCATTTATTAGCAATGAAAATCACATTATAGTCAAGATTATTAGAAATTTATCAAGCACTACTTTTACTTTATACCTATTTCATTTACCCCTATTGTTATTTGCTGCTGCGATTATTCCATACAATCATACTAACATTATGCATTTGTGGCTTATTATTTTCGCAATATTTTTATTTGTTTGGATAGCATCTATATATATTGAGCCTACCCGTATTTATTATAAGAAAGTATTGAGCCTTCTTTTTAGAAAATTAGCATTGATTACCAATGAAAAGTAATCCACTTTCCACTATTATTATTATTTGTGCTGGTATAGAACCTCAGAAAGATGGTATTGGTGATTACACAAGAATGCTTGCCAATCAATTGGGTGCTGAATTTAAAGTAGTGGTATGTGCTATCCATGACGATTATGTCTCGGAAACGTGCATAGAAGATAGTACTTATAAAATTGTAAGATACCCAGCCAACCTTCCTTGGGCTACCCGATCAAATCAATTGTCTCAGTTGCTACAGCATCATCAACCCATTTGGGTTTCGCTTCAACTTGCTCCTTTTGGTTTGCAAAAAAAAGGGATTCTATATGAGCCAGCGAAACACCTGGCAAAGGTTCTAAAAGGATATCATATTCACTTGTTTGTACATGAGCTATGGCTAGGGGCAGAAGATGGGGCAAGCATAAAAATGATGATTTGGGGGCAATTGATTAAGTATTTTTTGATAAGACTAATTAAGAATATACTACCATCAAAAGTATATGTCAGTTGCGAAATCAATCAATTTTTATTGGAAAGAGAAGGTATCTCGACCGATATAGTGCCAGTGTTCAGTAATATACCTATCGCTACCGATGTCGATAAATCATTGCTTATTAAAAGAATTTTTCAGTGTAAAGAAGTGAATTTTAAAGACGATATATTTCATTGTATAGTAGTAGGTTTTTTTGGTGTTATTCATCCCTATTGGAATCCAGAAAAAATATCAATCGAATTAGATGCACTTGCCAAGAAAGAGCAAAAACTATTGCTGTGTCTATTTATTGGCAAAATAGAGGATCTAGCAATCGAAAAAATAATAAGGATGTTGCCCTCAAATACGTTGTACTACAAAACAGGGATTTTAGACAAAAATGAAATTAGTGGATTTATACAATTGTGTACCGTAGGCGTTACTAGCAATCCAGAAATAATGCTGGGCAAAAGTGGCACTGTGGCGGCATTTCTTTTACATCGAAAACCAGTAGTCGTTTATAAAAATGAAATTAAAGTTGCTGATTTTGAATTAACAGAACCCATTAGCGATTTAATTTTATATCCATCCCAGCTAAATTCTTTAAGGTATTTGGTACAAAATAGCATAGCCAATCATCAGAAATTTGAAGTAAAGCCATTGGCCTTAAAAATGAGCCTAGATATGAACGCATAATTGTATTATATTTACCGCTTGGCTTACCATTATTGATTTTGTAACATGAAAATTATATTTACCATTTGCTCCATGAATTATTTGGGGCAGGCTAAAACACTGGCCGATTCTGTGGCAAAGCATGCTCCCGACCATCTTTTTTTGTATTGTTTGGCCGACAAAGTCAATGGGAGAAACTTGAGAGGAATCAATCCGCAAAACATGATTGAAGTAGAGCAAATTAGTATTCCTAATTTTCATTGGATGGTTAAAAACTACAATATTGTAGAGTTTGCTACTGCTGTAAAGCCATTTTTTTTTAATTACTTATTTGATAAGTATTCAGAAGTAAATCAAATTACTTATTTAGATCCTGATATAAAAATATTTACCAACTTACAAGAACTAGACGCTTTGCATGTCGATTCAGAAGTGGTCATGACCCCTCATTTCACAGTACCTATTACAGACAATAAAATCCCTACAGAAAAAAGAATATTTAGCACTGGCATTTATAATCTTGGTTTTGTATCAATGAAGCGAGGTAATAATACATTTCAGTTGATAGATTGGTGGAAAGAAAAATTAAGTTATCATTGCATTGTTGATTTGACAAGAGGCTACTTCGTAGACCAATTGTGGATGGTATTAGCTCCCATATATTTCGACAAAATTTTAGTCACCAAGCATTTGGGGATGAACATGGCTCATTGGAATTTTCACGAGCGGATACTCTCGGTAAAGCATGAACAATATTTTGTACAAGATTTTCCCCTGGTTTTCTTTCATTTCAGCCACTATAAACCTTCAAAGCCTACACAATTGGCGGCTTACCATACTAGATATTCTTTTGCTACACGTACAGATTTGCAACCATTGTACTCAGATTATCATACAGAATTGGTGAATAATCATTTCTTTGAGTTCATCAAAGAACCCTGTTTTTATTTGAATAATGAACAACAGAAACGATTGAAGAAATATTGGGGAAATGTGATGAGAATAGTAATACCACAAAACATAAAAGTAATGTTGGGTAAATTTTTAAACAAATAGTTTGATAGATGAATGCCGACTATTCTTTGAGTGATATCAAAGCCCGCAACCATGTAGTGGTAAAAGCACATGTAAATACAGTGCTGTTTATCATCTTTTTGTTGCTAATTTTTGAAGGGGCACTTAGAAAATGGATATTTCCAGAATTGAGCAAACCTTTGTTTTTTTCTAAAGACGTCTTCATTATTTATCTCTATGGGTACTTATTTCTTAAAAAGAAGCTACCCTCTAATGCCTGGATGTCGCTGGCGTGGTTTTTTGCCTTTGCACTTTATGTTTTGGTTGGGTTGCAGATTTTATTTTATGAAGTTCCCTTTGCTGTTGGTCTGTATGGCTGGCGCAATTATGTACTATACATTCCACTTGCATTCTTGATAGAAGATTATATGGATATGGTTGGCCTAAGAAAAATAGGAAAGATGTTTTGTTATCTTTCGATACCTATTTGCATTTTGGCTTTTTTACAATATAATTCAAGTTCAAGTGATTATATTAACAAAAATGTAGGTACTGAAAATTTTAGTGAAATTTTTACAGTTGGCAATGGTATAGTGCGTCCCTCATCTACATTTGCGTTTACAGCCGGTTTTGTAATGTATATAGGTACATTATTGATTTTTCTAGTTTACAATTTCTTTTTAAAGCAAGATAAGTTTCTCAATAAAGCATGGTTTGTTATTACCATTTGCACATTTGTTACTTGCCTAGCATTAAGCGGTTCTAGGGGTGCTTATTTAAGCTGTGGGCTACAAATTGGTTTTTTAATTTTAGGGTCGGTGTTTTTAATGCGCAATAAGCAAGGATTTAAGATTATATTTTATACTTTAATAGCTCTAGTTGCATTTATTATTTCCTTTAATTTAATTTTTGAAGAACAGCGAGATTTGATATTAGCACGTCAAGCAAATGCTAGTATTAGTGAAGGAGGTGTTCTTAATAGGGTAAGTGAAAGTATAGTAAACATAGACGCGTTGATGGAATCTAATCTGAGCACTTTAGGAGCTGGACTGGGGCTAGCCTCTGGTGGTGGTGCTTATTTAGTATCAGGCGTATCTCAATTTAGCCTAGTAGAAACAGAATGGGGTAGGATATTGATGGAGGCGGGAGTATTACTAGGCTTGGGGTATATTTTTTATAGAGTCAGTTTAAGTCTAACCTTGTTTTTAAATTCTGTACGTGCATTGTTTGCATCCTCAAATCCTACCCCTATGGTTTCATTTGCTTTTGTAGCTGTTAATCTAGCCATTGGGCAAACCACTGGCAATGGCATAACTTATTCCTTTACTTGGCTGTTTTTAGGGGTTGCATTGGCCATCAATAAAAATTTAATGTCAAGAAATGAATAGAACTTTTTCAGTATATTTAGATTGTTGGGTAATCAACTTATCTCGCTCCATTCCCTAAACAATATTCTATGAACACCATCACCCACATGTCGCAAATCAATTTGAATGGCGTGTATAGCTATGCAGATTATTTGCTATGGATGTTTCAAGAGCGGGTCGAATTAATTAAAGGTCGCATACTTAAAATGTCGCCTGCACCTTCTAGAACACATCAATCAATAGGAAGCATTTTACACAGAGAAATAAGTTATTTTTTGAAAAATAAAAATGTGCATGTATTTTTTGCTCCATTTGATGTAAGATTACCACGAACCAAATCTCAACTTAGCGATGAACAAATATTTGATGTGGTACAACCAGATATTTGTGTGGTCTGTGACAATTTAAAATTAGATGGCGAATTCAAGTGATAAATGCAACTTTTTCCGCTTGATTAATTTCTTTTAAAATTACTTCTTTTGGGGTAAAATATCCATGTTTT
>JAAFID010000202.1:0-588 GCA_013297765.1 Cytophagales bacterium
TCCTTATATAAAATGCTTGCCCAACCCTACTAGTGGCCTTGCCACTATTGAAGTATATATACCCAATGCCGATGGAGATTTTGCTATAGAGGCGTTTGATATTTTGGGCTTGAAAACATTTTCAGATATAATACAATGTGCCGATGGTGTAGGTGAAATAACGCTAGATTTAACCAAAAAAAGCAAGGGGATACATATATTAAAAGTAAAAAATGGGAATAAAATGTACGCTTCAAAAATCATGCTTGTTGATTGATGTTAAAATCCATACTTATTCCTTTTGTACATCAAACATCAGCATTCTTGAATTGGAATAAGGTATTTTTAGCTTTGTTTTAATCACATTCTTCAAGTTAGGGTCAAAATAAGAGGCTAATTCCAATACAGATAATGCTTCTATTGGCTCAAATAATTTCCCAGTAGTATATTCTTTCTGATTGTTATTTGACCTTTTTTTATCAAAGGCGACATTAGATTTCACATATTCTTTGTGCTGAATGATGCCATTAACAAAGGGAAGTAGAAAGTCAACCGATTTTTTTAATGATGAATTTTGTGGTGGAACAGTAGTGAAATAATAATTTTTAC
>JAAFID010000202.1:598-5173 GCA_013297765.1 Cytophagales bacterium
GGTAGTGCAAGGCATCACGTTCTTTAAAATCAAAGCTAGACCCATCGGGGTACAAGTTGTCTTTTATTTGTTCCTTTAATCCTTGTTCAGCATAGCTAATAAAGATTGTATTGTTTATACTCAGCCCAATAAGTCCTACGATTTTGAGTCTATGAGATTGAAAATTATTGTATGCTTTTTTTCCCCCTTCCCTACTATCCATTTCACTTGTGCCAATGGTTGTAAGCCAAGCTGCAACACTATCTTTTAAAGTAGGCGATAGTTGATTTTTAGTCATGTCGAATGCCTCTATCAATGGCTCTAGTTTGGTTTCGTTGATAGGTTCTCCCGAGGCCTTATTTGTAGCACACCACGCCGCTAGATAGAGAGAGAGATGTCGCAAATACTTTGCTTCAGCAGTATATTTGTAGGCAAAGGCTAGTAGCCATATTTTATCAAAATCTCTAGTGCATTTGATGGTTTCTTCCCTTACTGGGTCACCTTTCAAGCGACCTGCAGTACTTATGTAGGCTATGGGTTTAGGTTGCATGGTAAGTACCGTATTTGCTTTGGAAATTTTTTTCTTTACAAAATTATGAACGGCTGTATCTGAATTGGCTAATTTCTTTATTGTTTTTAAATACGCATCATTACAGCCTACATACTGGGCTGTCGCTGTATGCAAAGTGGTATAGAAACACAATATAAATAACAATAATTTAGGCATGGCGCAGCGTAACAGTTGTTGTAGTAAGAGATTGGTATTGATAGCTAAGCAAAGAGATAAACAAAATATTGAAAGGAAAATTGACTAAAATATTTCCAAAATACATAGGCAATAATAAAACCAATAGATACAAATAATTGAATCTACTAACCTTTAGCAACCTGTATGCAAAGTAAAAGAAATACAAAAAGCCAAGTATGCCTAGCTCTACAAGCAGTTTCACATAATCGTTGTGCGGGTCTCGGGTCATAAATCCATACACATAATTGCCGAGAGTTAGCGAATCTAGGCCCAATCCAGTAATGATTACGGCAAAATTATTGGTAAAAAATTCATTCAATATTGCCAACCAATAGGTCATACGCCACACGCCTGAGCCATAGCTACCAAATTTTTGAGATTGTGCCCTTTCCCAAATTAGTTGCCAATCGATAGCTAAAAGCGATTGAAATTGCTCGCCTGCTCTGGTAGGCATAGCAAACAAAATACCCACAGCCGCACTTATGATGAGCGAGAGTATAGCTAACTTGTTTACTAAAGTTAAATTTTTTAATGACAAGAAGTAGCATATATACAACAACAACATTGTCACCAAGCCACCACTACTCTTGGTACACAACAAACTTAGTGATATAGCCAAGGCATACACCCATTTGTTTTTTATTTCATAAAACAATATAAAAAATAAAAGCAGTACCAGCACATAGGCCAAATTGTTGGCATGATGAAATATAAATACATACCTATCGTGTAGCATCACTTCTACAAGGGCATAAGGGGTAAGCAATGCAAATATTTTTACAATCGTATTGAAAAAAAAGGACCAACTAGAAGGCGTAAATGAGGTCAAAAAAATACTAAGACAGAAATAGGAAAAATAACGCAAAATGCCTTTAAATGTATAGTCGGGCAGAATGCCATTCACTATGTATTGCAGCAACGTAATGGTGCAAATGGCCATCAATAAACCCAAGTATAATTTTGTCAATGGGTTTTGTGGTACTTCAAATCCTCGTTCGTAAATACTCAAAAATGCGAGCAATGGAAACGCTACATACAAGAGTTGGTGCAGGCTGCCAGCAATAAAAAAAAGAAGAATAAAAACGAGTCGGGCAGAAAGCATGCTACAAATTAAGATGAATTTTTTTTAGCACTTTATTCAGCATATAATGCTTGTAGTAATTGATGATTTCCGAATCTTTAATTCTAAGAGCCTTGTTTTTATAGCTGCTGTAGTAGCCCTGCCAAAACTGTGTGGCAGCTTTATTTTTCCCTTTCAATATCAGAAAGCCAGCTTTCAATAATGCATATATAGGTGTGTGGCCCCTGAAATAGGCCGAGTTGCCGTAGTAAGAAAAATTGACCCTATCGCCCAAATCTCTAGTGATTACAAATATTTCTGGATTTGGGTACACTTTCCAGCCATTTAATACTGCCTTGCACACCGAAAGTGTGTCGGCAGAAGGCCCCACAATATATCCAGCACTTTCCATACATGATTTTTTCCACAACCTACAGTTGCCTCGCACCCACGAGGGGTTGCGTATATCTGCCCTGCCAGATTCTAGTACCGTAAGCCCACTACATATTCCCAAACGGTGGTCTTTGTTCATAAATGCGATTAGTTTTTCATAATAATCTTCCTGTGGAAAACAATCGGCATCTAAAATTCCTAAAAATGCAATCTCGGTATAGTATTGCTGCCCCTTAATATGATTGAAGCCATGTTGAATGATAGAAGCATATTTAGTACCCAACTTGTATTCCTTATCTTCAAATTGCATGGAGATTACTTCAAAAATTTTAACATTCTTTAGCTTTTTTATTTGTGCCAAAATCTCTTTGCTACCATCCGTACTGTCGTTCTCTACTATTACCCAAGTATGAATTTCAATAGTCTGCTTGCCAATGGTAGCAAGCAATCTGTGAATATTCGACACTTCATTTTTGAGTGGGGTAACCAGTGCTATTGCTATATTATTTGTTTCCATTATATTAAAATTTCAGTATTTCTCTATTTAGACTTGATATTCTTCAATAGAAATTGTTTTATACTTACCAAATGCCTTTGTCTATCAGGAATGTAGCTAAGTAGTAAGCTATATACCCAATTCCAGGTTTTGCCAAATAACTGGGGCAATAACAAAAGACTTCCTGCCAATACACCAATAAACAGTAGTGTTGCCATTAAAAAAATTTCCCAGGTGGACAACAGCCAATAATTGCGGGCAACAAAGACTAATGGAAAAACTGCTATCGCTATCAACCCTGAAAGTGCTATGGCCGAAAAGTAAGTTGCTGCATACGCTTTAGCCTGGTAGTCGGTGAGCGACTTTGCCAATCGGGTGGTGATGGTATAATTGATAAGTATTGCCACATCGACCCCAATGGCTATTCCATTAATACCCCAATGCCACGAAAATAAAGTAATGACCACAACAGCTATAGCATAAATTAATTTCACTATAGCACTTCTATAAAATGCACCCAGTGCTCTTACTAGAGAATCGGTGACCTTGACCGATGTTTTAAATGGCAATACCACACACAAGATTTGCAACGGCAGCGTAACGCCCTGCCATGCCTCGCCAAAAACCAGCAAGGTAATTTCTGGTGCCAGTAGTATAACAAAAAGCGAGGCAGGAAACATAAATAAATTGACGATAGAGATACTATGCAGATAAGTACTCTGGAGTATTTCTTTTTGATTTTGCTTTTGAGACATGGCAGGAAACAGCACATTGTCTAGTGCCTGACCTATGTACTGATTGGGAATATCCATAAGCTGACTGGCTCTACCGTATATACCTAAACTTGTCATACCTAAAAATTTCCCTGTGAGAAATACATCGCCCTGACGGCCTATGTTATTGAATACTTTTTCCATAGTAAGTGAAGTTGCAAAATGGAATAATTCTTTAAATTCTTGCTTATGGTAGGTCAATGCCAAAGAATGGGGTTTGATGATAAAAAATAAGACACTACTGATAAAACTTTGAACCACTATAGAAGTGATATAGGCCCATATTCCAGCACCATGAAGCACCATATAAACGCCCACACAACCATAACTCAATACAAATGAAAGCAAATCTACCACCATGATTCTTTTGAAATCAAGCTCTTTTCTAAGCAGCGAAATAGACACTACGCCCAACCCAGAAAATACAAAAGAAAGACTGGCAAATCGGGTGACAGATACCAACTGAGCTTCGTGGTAAAAATTGGCAATGAGGGGTGACAAAAAATACAATAAGGCGTAGCTAAAAATCGAGATAAATAAGGAGGTAGAAAATGCTACACCCACATGCCTAGAATTAATCTCTTGCCTTTGAATAAGGGCTGGCCCTAGGCCTATTTCCGTAAACATAGTTACAAAAACCAACATAGAGGTAATGATGCTAATGACACCAAAATCTTCGGGAGGTATAACCCTGCTAAAAAAACTTAAAACGACAAGTTGCAATAGACCTTTTATCACTAATGATGCAAGCCTAATAAATCCTCCAGCAATTGTTTTTTTTGTTAAACTCAAGGTGCTGTGCAATAAAATTATGTTGCCGAGGCAGCAGGGGTATATACTTCAAAAAACCAATCTTTGAATTGGTCAATGCCCTGCTCAAAAATAGTGGTAGGCTGATAGTTCAATAATTGTTGTGCTTTTGAAATATCGGCAAAGGTAAGTGGTACATCGCCAGGCTGCTCGGGTTGCCAGTCTTTGATGGCTTTTACATGGAAAGCATTTTCTAAAATTTCAATCATTTCTAGCAGTGTTACCGTTCTATTATTGCCCAAATTGATGACCTCGTACATGGAATCTTTGTAACCAATAGCTTGAATTATCCCCTGCACTATGTCGCCTACATAGG
>JAAFID010000203.1 GCA_013297765.1 Cytophagales bacterium
AAGGCCTAGTGCAAGTTTGGAAAAATGGAAAAACAGGAGTAATGAATAGATTTCAAAATCTAGTAATTCCCATCATCTACGATTATTTTGAATTTGACAGTTTGAACGATTTGTTCTTACTTACCACCAAAGGAAGCAAGGCTAGGGTAAAGTTGTAAGTGTTAATTTCTAAAATCCACCATTGCCAATTTTCAGACCTCGGTATATATTGAAATTTGCCTAAATCATAAATTAACAATAGCTTGCAGTATAATTTTTACTTTCTTAAATCACTATTATGAAACTACTTTTTACCAATTGTTCATTTAGAAATATCTTCTTGCTACTTCTAACCATGTTATTTGAGTACTCTACCCTTCATGCCCAGTGCCCCGCAGACCCTATAGGCTGCATACCCAGTACAACAGTCAGTTCAATGCCCGATACCGCATTTATTTGCGAGGGGGTGACAAGCCTCTTATTAGATCCAAAAATATCAGGAGGAAATTTTAATTGGTTTAGAGAAGATAAGAATAATTTAGGAATTTATAATGCAGCAGGCAACTCATCCAGTTTAGCTAATATTACTGTTGAAGCCAATTATTATGTGTGCCATCAACAGAACAATACGGGTTGCTATATAAAAGATAAAGTTGTGGTTGTTAAAAAGAGTTTAGCTGACCAGTTAGAAAGAGAAAGGGAATTTGATACTAAAAATCCTAATCCATTATTTATTTGTTCAGGGCAAGCGAAACCGTTTTTTAATACAGCAGGGAATACTGCAAAATATAGTTATTCTTGGTTTCCATCTTCTTTGTTTGTAGGTGCTGCAAATATTAAGAATTCGAAATTTACTGCAACTTATCCAAAAGGTGCTTTATCGACTGGTAGTTTTGATCCTACACTTAGTATTACTGAAAAATCAACTAGGTGTATAGCTAGCAAGAAAATGAGAACGAATACCTACCCACCCCCAAATCCAGATTTTGGAAATTTACAATTTTGTCAAAATACTTCAAGTGAAATTAGTGCCAGAGTTTTTGTAGTTTACAATTACACAATTAAATCAGCAACACTTCAGATAGGTTCAAATCCAATTATTAATCTTAATAAAACAGATTTTACAAAAATTTCCTCTAGCCAACTTTTCCCCAATACACTTGGCGAAGTATCACCGCCAAATACAATTGGTAGGCAATTAAATAGCCCATCAATATTAGTTGATGTTGCAAAAATTCCAATGAATACATCTCAAACAGGCGCTAACATTCCTATAACTTTTACAATGGTTACCGATTCTGGATGTACTGCTACTGTTAGTTCTACATATACTGTAACTCCTACAGTGATATATAACCTTGAGATTAGCAATACTTCACAAACTAGATTTTGTAGCAACGATGTAAAAGTGGGCCCATTAACAGCCAAAGATGCAAGCGGCAACTTAAGTAAAGGATTATTCAGTGGCCCAGGTGTTTTACTTGATCAAAGCGGAACTTATTATTTCAACCCTCCATTTGCAAGCAAAGGTTTAAATAACATCACATTCGCTCCTTCTGAGCAAAAATGTTATTCTGGTAATACGCTAATGCTTACAGTAAAGCAAGCTCCTAAACCTATGCTAGTAGGTAGGCAAAACGTATGCTTAGGTTCGTTGGGTATTGAATACAGAGATACCGCCTTTCATACTAATACAGCTACTCGGTTGCCCTGGAAAATTTTAAATGGCAATTCGACTCCAGCAGTTGGAATTTCATTTGTGGCTTACGGAGTTGGGGGTGATTCTATAAAAGTAAATTTCCCTAATCCTTACACTGAAATAAATAAGAAAGCCTTTATTGTAGCAACAAATGATGATGGTGGCTGTATAGCATCAGATACTTTAGAAGTATCCATTAATGAATTTAACAAAACACCATTTCCGCTCGGACCTTCATTGGTCTGTTTAAATAATTCGAATACCATTAGTTATCAATATACTTCGAGCTCTCTAAGAAGTAATAATCTTTTTTATAAATGGGATGTAATGGGCGGTAAAATTACAAATACAAACAAAAATGATTATCAAGTAGATGTAATATGGGATGTAAATGCCCCATTGAGAACAATTGCTGTCACGGAAGAAAGCATTACATATGACTTATGTAATATTCAATCAGATAAGATGATTGTAAACTTTACCAACGCTATCCCTGCTCCATTAATCAGTTTAGATGGTGATCAATTAAAATCCAATTACACCAATGGCAACGAATGGTACTTCAATGGACAACCAATAAAAGATTCCACCAACCAATTCATAACTCCCAATTCAAATGGAACCTATTCTGCCAAATACATAAATGGGGAATGCACTTCGTCTATGTCTGAGCCTTACAACTTTGTGCTGGGTTCTGAAGATGGCTTCATAGCAAACAATTCCCTACAAATTTTTCCAAATCCTACAAATAGTCTTCTGCATATTCAAGTACCCTTTACTGTAGAAAAAATAGTGGTGTATCAAAGCAACGGAAAACTTGCACTCGAGACCAAAGCCAGTGAAAGCATAGACGTAACTAGTCTTTCTGAAGGCCTTTATTTGCTAGAGGTGTGGAATAGGGAAGGAATAAGGGTGGTGAAAAAATTTGAGAAAAGATGATAGAAGTTTTACGTTTTACGTGCAGCGTTATCCTTGTTTTTGTCATGTCGAGTGCAACGAGACATCTGTAATCTTGATATGTATAGCTTACTATCAACTACATAAAACTAACCAGACTCCTCCTGCTTCGGAGTGACAATTAGACGACAATATTTGAGAGTATGATTAATTTCACAACTAAAAACTTACAACGTAAAAACGTAAAACGTACAACATTGCCTTTTTTGTCATGTCGAGTGCAACGAGACATCTGGTATTTTAACACGTATTGTTTTAACTAACAACTACATTAAACCATTCAGACTCCTCCTTCGTCGGAGTGACAAAAGAACTTCATGAAGAAACAAGTAAATTGATTGGTTAATTTCACTCAACAAAAAAACGTAAAACTTATAACGTTCAACGTATAAATTTTACCTATATTCAACTATAAAATTTTACAACCCTTAACCCTATTTTATGAAATTAAAATTAATCTTTACCTCTGTCGCCCTTATTATTGCGGGTCTCCAAGCATTAGCCCAAGATTTGCCAATAGATGCAGAAACTCAGAAAATCTCTTTTAATGAAGTGGTTCCAGCCGATGGAGTAACTAAAGATGAATTGTACAAACGTGCTGCAGAGTGGTCAAAAAAATACACCAAAGTATTGGACAATAAAGCCGAAGGAAAATTTACCTCAAAAGCTATTCTCAAAAGTAAATATCCCGCACCTATGAAAGGCTATTTCCATGATGGGGAGATCAATGCAGTAATTTCGATTGCTTGTAAGGAGGGAAAATACAGATATGAGATTACCGACATTACCCACACATCTACCCGTGGAAATGGTGGGAAGTTAGAAAATAAAATGCCAGAGTGTGGCAAATATACCCTTACCCTCGAAGGCTGGGCAGCCATTCGCAACCAAGCAAAAACAGAATTTCCTAAAATAGTGGAATCGCTCAAAGCCGCAATGACTAAAGCTGCTCCTGCACCTGCGGGCAAATCAAAGGAAGATTGGTAAAGGGTAGATTGGCTGTTCTTTTCATCGCTTGCTTTACTTTTTAAAAACATTCGTGCATTCCTCGCAAAAAAAAGATGTACTTTTGTAAAAAAATTGAGCATACATGATTAGTACTAGCAATGTGACACTAAGGTACGGCAAACGCACCTTGTTTGAAGAAGTAAACATCAAATTTACAGCGGGCAACTGCTATGGACTTATAGGCGCCAATGGTGCTGGTAAATCTACTTTTTTGAAAATTCTTTCTGGCGATATTGAACCCAATTCTGGTTCGGTCATCATTTCCCCCAATGAAAGACTTACTTTTTTGAAGCAAAATCATTTTGAGTTCGACGAGTATCAAGTACTGCAAACAGTAATGATGGGGCATAAAAAGCTCTATGCAGTTATGCAAGAAAAAGATGCCATATACGCCAAAGAAGATTTTTCCGAAGCCGATGGCATTAGGGCATCTGACCTTGAAAGCGAGTTTGCCGACATGAACGGCTGGAATGCAGAATCAGAAGCAGCAGAACTTTTGAGTGGGTTAGGGGTGAGTGAAAACATTCACTATTCCACTATGAAAGATGTAGATGCTCAAGATAAAGTGCGAATACTCTTAGCACAAGCACTTTTTGGCAATCCCGATATTTTGCTGCTCGATGAGCCTACCAACCACTTGGATATAGATTCTATCATGTGGTTGCAAAATTTTCTTTATGATTTTAAAAATACAGTAATTGTAGTATCTCACGATAGGTTTTTCCTAGACCAAGTGTGTACACATATTGCCGACGTAGATTTTGGCAAAATACAACTCTATACTGGTAATTACAGCTTTTGGTACCACACCAGCCAATTGGCGTTGAAGCAAAAGCAAGATCAAAATAAAAAGACAGAAGACAAGCGAGCTGAGTTGCAAGATTTCATTGCCCGCTTTAGTGCCAATGCTTCAAAATCGAAACAGGCTACATCTCGCCAGAAGTTATTGGAAAAATTGACGATTGAAGACATTAAGCCTAGCAATAGAAAATATCCGGCAATTATGTTCAAAGCCGAGCGTGAGGCAGGAGACCAATTACTAGCTGTTGATGGGTTGAGCAAGTCTATTGAGGGAAATATCTTATTCAAAAATCTAAGTTTTACACTGAAAAAAGGTGACAAAGTAGCTTTTGTAAGCAAAGATTCGCTGGCAATATCTACCTTATTTGATATTTTGATGGGGGAATCTCAGCCTGACACAGGCGAGTTCAAATGGGGAGTTACTACCTCTCAAGCCTATTTCCCTGCCGATAATGCTCCGTTTTTTGACAACAATCTAAATTTAGTAGATTGGTTGCGTCAGTATTCTGTAGAGAAAGACGAAAGTTTCATTCGTGGCTTTTTAGGTAGAATGTTGTTTACTGGCGAAGAGTCTTTGAAACAGTCGAGTGTGCTTTCAGGTGGCGAGAAAGTGCGTTGTATGTTCTCTCGTATGATGTTGCAGTCAGCCAATGTGCTGGTACTCGACGAGCCAACCAACCAC
>JAAFID010000205.1 GCA_013297765.1 Cytophagales bacterium
CAGGTAACTTTAGAAACCAGTGCCATTGGCAATGCAGTATATGTTTGGTCGAAAGGTAAAAATGTAATAGGAAATACCAATCCATTGAAAACCGCAACTATTGCCGATACTACCTTCTACAGCGTACTGGTAACAGATATTGCAGGTTGTGCTACTAAAGACAGTGCTAGAGTAGTAGGCATTCCAAAACCAGTTTTATCTTTGACAAACATTACCGCATGTACCAATGATAATATAGTGTTGCGAGCCAAGCCAATTAATTTCCCAAACACTACTAAATACATAACTTCATACAACTGGACTAAAGATAAAATAGTGCTTGCCGAAAAATCTGATTCGTTGAAAGTATTGCAACCAGGGTTGTACATAGTAACCGCAACGGTGGAAGTTTGTAGCACTAATGACACGTCAAATGTGATTCTGAATCAAATACCGCTACCAGTGAAGATGAGGAAAGCGGAATTTTGCAGCGAAATAGCGCCCAAAAATGCTCCCTTAGATGCGAGCAATGGTCAAGCTCTTATAACATACATTTGGGAAAAATCTAAAAGAGTTACAGCTCAAGATACTGTTACGGTAGAAGGAATTTACAAAGTAACCCTTACCAATCAGTTCAATTGCAAATTAAAAGACAGCATTAATGTAATGGATAATTGCCCACCAATCGTGTACTTGCCCAACGCCATCACGCCTGGTAGCAATAATGGCGATAAGGCATACAAGGTATTTGGTAGAAATTTTACCAATTTCCAAATATTGGTATTCAGTCGCTGGGGTGAAGTAATCTATAAATCAAATGATAGATATGAAGTTTGGGATGGTACCTACCGTGGAGAGCCTATGCCGATTGGTGTGTATCCTTACGTCATTACTTTTGAAGGGGACTCTGAAACATACAAAGAACAACAATCTCGACAAGGCACCATTACCATAGTTCGATAGAAATTTATACCAACTACTTTAGATTGCCATTGTAGTTGGTATATTTGTTTTAATAGTATTGATGTAAAATGTTAATCTCACGGAAAACCATACGTTTGTTATTCCTATTGCTGCTACTAACTCTAGCAACAGTAACAGAAAAGACGTATGCTAAATTTTCTATTTGCATCGTACGAACCGATAGTTTGCCCATCATTGCCAACACCATTAAAATATGTGCCAATAGCACCGTAACCTTAGTGGCCAAGGTGTGCAATGCCACCAATGCCTCTGAAATATATACTTATAAATGGGTCAATCTTGATGCTACCTACATTACGGTAGCCAACGCAAAATTTTTGGTGCAAGAAGCTGGCCGTTATGAAATAGCCATAACAGCAAAATCGACCAATGAAGTAGTTTACGAAACTATTACGGTAAGCTATGCAGCCAAAGAGGAATTTAAAATAACGCCAACAACGCCCGTAAAATGCAAGAACGACAAACTGGTACTAAAGGCAAGTACTATAGGTTTCAAAGATTACAAATGGCGATTGTTAACCAGCACCTCCATGCTATCCACTACCGATTCGCTGGTAAACCCTGCTGCAAATAAAGAATATGTAGTATCGGCCATATCGGCCAACGGTTGCAAGATAGACAGCAATATTTTTGTAGTACAAGCCCCAAACGTTTACGAACCTCAAATTAACCTAGGCCCTAGAGATACCGCCCTGTGCGATGGGCAAGCCCTGCGACTCAAAAATCTTTTGGGAAATGTGTACACCCATATTTGGAGTACTGGTAGCAAAGATACTTTCAACATCATTACCCAACCTGGTATTTATTGGCTAAAAATAAAAACAGCCATCTGCTCGGCTACCGATACCATTGTTGTAAAAATTTCCCCTACCCCCAAATTTATTATTCCTAAAATATTCTATGCATGCTACGGCAGCGGTGTCGCATTGAAAATTGACCTAAAGGGCGACAGTACAGCCTATAGATATGAATGGTCGCCTAACACTTCGCTCAATTTTAGCAACATTAAAAGCCCCATCGCTCGACCTACCATCAATACAGTGTACAAAGTAAAAGCCATTGGCAATGGTGGTTGTTTCGACACAGCGTCGGTCAAAGTATTTATCAATCCCAAATTGACAGTGAAAGTTTCTAGCAAAGATACCTTGCTATGCGGCGGCGATTCTTTGCAACTGAACAGCACTGCTACTGGCGGCATTCCTTTTGCCGACCCAGTAAAGAAATATAATTTCCAATGGTTGCCAATTGAAAATATTACCAGAGCCAATACTGCCGCACCTACAGTTACGCCCTATCAAACTACATACTACAAACTAAAAGTAAGCGATGCCAACAATTGCAGCGATACGGCGGGTACACTGGTAAAAGTATATCGATTGAAAGTAGAAATACCTTCACTACCCAAATCGGATTTTTGTTTGTTCGATAGCATTCCATTGCGAGCAAAAATAATAGCAAACAGCCAAACCTATACTTTAAAATGGAGAGCTTCAATTCCTAAATTGATAGACTCTACATTGAATGAAACTTATTGGATAGCCACCCAACTAGGGCAGCACAGCATTGTGGCAATTGCCAAAGACCCTTCGGGCTGCGAAGTAAAGGCGGAATTAAAATTGACCATTCACCCACACCCCAATGTGCTGACCACTGAAAAATACCGCAGAATATGCTTCGCCGATTCTACCAAAATAATAGCAACTGCCAATGGAGGTTCAGGAACCGATTATAAATTTTCTTGGTTTCCAATTACTACAGGTATTACTGATATAAGCAACAGTACCGCAACTTTTATAGGCAGACAAGAAGTGGTGGGCAAAAAAAAATACAACGTGGTGGTAAAAGACGCCTATGGCTGCCGCAGCAAACCAGATTCCGTAATCATTGAAACCATTCCTTTCTTCGTGGCCAATTTGGGTAATAAAGATACTTCTGCTTGCGAAGGGCAAACGATTAAATTATTTCCCCTCTCCCCCATTCCGCCTACATTTACTTATAACTGGACCAATGTGACTACAGGGACTACCATTGGTAAAAATAGTTTTATTGAGGTAAATACAACGGGGCTTTACCAACTAAGGGTGGAAGATGCACAGTCGGGCTGTGCCAACAAGGTAACCAAACAAGTAAACATACTACTTGCCCCAAAGCCAGCAACCATTGTAGCAGTTGCTCAAATTTGTGCTACCGATACTTTAAAATTGGTGGCTACACCTATTACCGAAAAAGCAAATGTGAAATGGACAACCACAGGTACTGGAAATCTTGGCAATGCAACCAACGACAGTAGTTTTTATTTGCCCAAAAAAGGAGAAAATGGAATGGTAAAATTTACTGCCACACTTACCAACAACTGTGGTAGCCGAGATACTATTGCAAACATAGCTATTTTACCAAGCCCAATACTTTCCTTAGTAGCCACGCCTACTGAAACCTTGATAGATTCCACCATAAATTTTGCCAATACCAGCAACTTTACGGGCGATTTGTTTTGGAATTTCAACGATGGCAGCCCATTGGTACAAGGCAAAGAGGTAAAACACAATTTCACCACAGCAAAACAGCATACCATTAAGGTATATTCAAAACCACTTTCAGGTTCTTGCCCCGCTAGAGATTCTATCTCGGTAAACGTAACAGAAGGCAAAATTACCACAGAACTTTTTGTGCCTAATGTATTTGCACCTACCTCTACCGACATAGATAATCAAGCTCTTAAAGTATTTGGCAAAAACATCGTAAACACCAATTTTACATTTCGAATATACAGCCGTTGGGGAGAATTGATTTTTGAAACCACCAATTTTGACGAGGCCAATACCAAAGGATGGAACGGTACCAATGCCGTAGGGCAAACTCTAGATGTGGGCACCTACACTTTTGTTGTTGCTGGCCAGTTTCGTAACGGACAACCCTTTGAAAAGAAAGGCAATGTAACACTTTTAAGATAATTTGAACTTACCTACTCCATACCGAAACGCTGTCTTGCCAATGATATTAAATCATAAATTTGATGTTTTAATGTTGCATCTATTGGCAGTACTCGTAGGTTTGATTGCAAATAGTAACTACGCCAAAGCACAGGATGCCGTATTTTCGCAATATTACGCCTCTTCACTATACCTTAACCCAGCATTGGCAGGCCTACAGCCCGATATTTCGCTTAGTGCCAATCACCGTTTACAGTGGCTAAATATCAATCCATATACCACCACCCAGGTTTCTCTTATCTATCCATTTTTAAACAAAAATAATCCCATTCACGAACATATAGGTGGTGCTGGTTTGTCAGTTTTTCAAGACAATGCAGGGCAAGGCAATGCTATACGTACCACTGGAGCAAACCTAAACTTAGCCTACAATATTAGCCTCGGCACTAATAAAATAAATCTCATTTCATTTGGTCTTCAAGGTGGTTTTGTACAGCAGCAACTCAATACTTCAAATTATATATGGGGTTCGCAGTACACTACTGGTAGCAATCAAATCGATGCAACCAGCAGTAGCGACAACGTTATTACTCAAAAAATGTACCCCACCATAGCGGGTGGAACCATGTGGTATTTTGCAAATTCTAAAGACGCCAAAATCAATAGCTTTAAGGCTTATGCAGGTGGCTCTCTATATAATATCAATCGCCCGAATAAATCTATGTTGGGTGGGCAAACAATCCTTGCTCCTTGGTTATTCAAATTCAATGGCGGTATCAGCATACCATTGGGCAGTCGCATTAGCCTATCTCCCAATGCAATTATGGCTTTACAAAATGGATTAAAACAAATCAATGCAGGAATATATGCCAGCTTTTTGCTTTCAGAAAACGAAACAGGATTTTTTGCACATCCTGAATTTATCATCGGTAGCTGGTACCGCTTTGGCGATGCCATGATATTCAACGCTGGCTTTGCCACCAACCGCTGGTCTGTAGGGTTTAGCTACGACCTAAATAATTCTACCCTCAGCAAATACACCAATGCTCAAGGAGCATACGAAATATCTCTTGCCATAAAAATTCCACGAGGAATAAAAATGAAGCGGTATGCAACCCCGCGAATATAAGTTTGGGAATTTTGATTATTAGGCCACAAGCTCATGCCATTCAATTGAAGTAGATTGCAT
>JAAFID010000204.1 GCA_013297765.1 Cytophagales bacterium
TACAAGTTGCGGACGCAAATGATGCAGCAGACCAAATAGAAAATCTTAACGGAAAAATAAATAATTTATTTTTTGTTAGCCATGGCGATGCTCAAAATGCACAGGGGGGTAAACATCAGGCATACTTTTCTATTGGCACTGATAATTTTCATGCCAGCGATATTGCGGGTTCTAACCCTCTCTCACGAATAGCGGCTAAGTTAGCAAATACACCTGGCCCTTTGCCGAGTGCAGCTTCAGTAATTATTTTTTCATGCGGAGCAGGTGGTTTTTATAATAAGGGAGTTGAATTGTTAAGAGCCTTATCAAAGAAATTACATGCAACAGTTTACGGACCTCAGGGATTCGGAATGGCTGGCAATGATTTATTTAAAAGTAATCCAGGTTCGCAGCAGCACCCTGTAACTGACCATGACAATACACTCTATTCTGATGCGTTACAAAACCATGGAAACTGGACAAGAGTTTACACATATGGGTATTCTTCTAAAGTTCAAACAGTTAAAAATGTATATTTTGATGGATTTGGAAGAATACATTATTCGCAATAAAATTATTTGTTATGATAAAGAGTTTAGTTTCTTTTTTGTTTTTGTTAAATGCATGTGCTTCTGAAAACAGTGCAGTAAAAGAAAACAGGGTGAATGTGGAAACCGCATTTTTTGAAGATATCAATTTGTTTGCTTTAGAAGGGGTAAGAAAAATAAGCCTTGAACAACCATTATATCCATATGTTCAAATTGCGAATATAAATGATACTGCAAGAAGCATCATATATCATGCTTCAGGAGAAGTTTCTTATCGGCGTGATTATACGAAAGAAAAAAATTATTGGTCTTCCTCTTTTAGTTCTAATGGGGATACATGCCTCATTACTACTTATGAGTATGTTACGTCAAATATGATAATGACTTTTCATTATTGCAGCAATGATAATATCAAAAATGCAGTTTTAGCTGATGTGATTATTTTGGAAGGCTCAACAGAGACTTTTTATGACATGGGAAACGAACCAGATTTTAAGCCTGATATAAATGCCATTGATTTAGTCAGAAAAAAAAGCAAGTCAATTTTTGTTAAAGAAATAACTATTACTAATGGTATTTTGACTATTCATGAGCGTACAATAAACGGGCGTGAAAAAAAAATTGATGAACAAATAACTCGCTACAAGATAGGTAATCATTCTTATTTTTGGTGGCGCTATTTTGGCTGGACGCTAAAAAAATAGACTGCCCATAAACAATAGTTGTCTAACAGTCTTGCCACTCTGCTGACCTAAACTGCTTTTATTGCGCCAAGGGGCTTATGGAAGACTGGAGAATAAGTATCTTTATAATGGTAAGGAGAAGCAGGGTAGTGAGTTTTCGGACAATTCGGGTTTGGAGTGGTATGATTTTGGGGCAAGGATGCAGGATATGCAGTTGGGGCGGTGGTTTGGTATAGATCCGTTGGCGGATCAGATGCGTCGGTGGAGTCCTTATGCTTATGCGTTTGATAATCCGGTACGGTTTGTGGATCCGGATGGGATGATGGCGGTACGGAGTAATAGATCTGTATCTGGCTATTTAGCAGATCAATTGACCAGATGGTGTCCTAGTGAAGGAGGGGTTAAGGATGACAATTCTGGTAAATTACTAAGACAAAATAGTAACAATTGGAATGCGAAGCGAAGCAATACTTCTGATGCTAGTTTAACAGAAAATGCCTCCGTGGAATCAGATGACTGGTCAGATTTGGATAAAACTATATTAAAAGAGTATGTAAGGCTACTTAACCCCAATTTTTCCAATGGACAATTAGAGAATTTCATGGGAGATCTTTTTGAAAACTTATGGCACCGTTCTGCTATTGAAAGTGGATTCCTGAGGGATAATTATAGTATTAATAACTCCAAAATGACTGGGGGGACTAGGAATACTGTTCCTGATGCAACTGCTGATGGTATTATACGGACTCCTTGGTGGGAAGATGATATCAGAGTTTCTAAAGCAGCGTGGTTTGAGGTTAAAGCGAAAAATGGAAATATTTATAATTCCACAAGTACAGGGCAAACGTTGGGGCATATACAAAACATGGCAATTCAAATTCCTGGGCAATTTAGAAACTATGGTAAAATGCATGCTTCTGCTGCATCGCTAACATTTGTAACTACCAGTAATGTTAGTATATCCCCATCGGTAGTAGTAATGGCTACAGTGTATAATATTGTAATTTATCAGTACAAAGCACAATACAATATCAATAATGGTATTATAAGTGTACGCTTTAAGCTTACATCAAAAAATGGATTATCTTTTTCGGGACAAACGACAAAACCGGTTCAGGTAAATTAACCTTTTATAAAAACAAGTATACAATAGTTTTATGTTACAATTACTATATCTTTCTTTATTTTTTATGAATACAAATATAGATACCCAACCTGAGTATCGGGTAATGTCTCTGAAAGAGTTAAGCCAAATTATGGATAGAAACAGACTTAATATTGACACCTCATACATTATTGATTATAATAAGGCTTTTGTGACAATATTTAAGGACGGCACTTCAATATTAACTCCTCCGGCACTTGGCGGTGATGAAGGCCTTTTTTTCGCTAATATTGATGTCATGCAAAGAATGATACAATCTAAGATTTATCCTGTAAAAGGGAATGGATCGTTTTGGGAGTTGGAAAAAGATAGAGTGATTAATTTTTCAGGTTCAATGGATTACTACCGAAAAAAATTATCAGAGTGGCTTGAATTTAAAGTAGAGTTTAATACTGATAACGCATATTTAATTGAGCTTTCGGGTATTGTCAGTAAAAAGTTACAGCATAAAACTAAAGTCAATAAGTTACTTATTAATTATGTTAGTATATATGTAGCAGAGATGCTAAGGCAAAAGCTGAATGGCAAATGGGAGTTATTGCCGGAGTATTCTCTTAATATGTATTACACGCCCGAGATAGTGAGTAAAAATACGTTTTGCAACCCTTGGTACTTTATCAATTATGAACTATCCTTTGCGTCTCATCGGGCAATAAACATAGAAGATATTATTATAAAAGTCAATTCTTTTTTGCCGATTGAGAACAGAACGTATAAAAGTACGAAATAGAGGTTGTCCCATTGGATCAACAGTAATCTTAAATTGGTGAGTTACTAGAGGATAAAAAGTTATGTCATTGTACTTGAATTGTTAATCAACGCTATTGGTTTCGTGATTTACAACTGTAATCGCAGAACAGGGATAGTAAAAAAAATAAGATGTTCTTTGACAGCCTGGTTTTCAAATGCAGACATTTATCGCATGCATAGTACAGCATTATAGCGGGCCGCTGGTGGAGGAGGCGGCTTATTATCCTTTTGGGCTCCAAATGGCGGGTATTTCATCAAAGGCTTATGGAAGACTGGAGAATAAGTATAAGTATTCCAGTAAAGAGATACAAAATAAAGAGTTTTTAGACGGTTCAGGTTTAGAGATGTTAGATTTTGGGGCAAGACAATACGACTCACAAATTGGTAGATGGCATACAGTTGATATTTTAAGTGAGATTAGCAGAGGGTGGAGTCCTTACAATTATGCCATGAATAATCCTATTAGATTAATAGATCCAGATGGGATGGTTGTTGAGGAAATAAATGGGGGCTATAGATTTACAGGAGAGGATGCTGTTTTTGCTTTTGGTGTTTTGCAGTCAACTTAAGAAAATAAAAAAGAGAAAGATGAGAAGGAAAAATACACTGGCTCTGTTGGTATCATCACATTTGGTAAAGAAAAGACCTGGGGAGAAGCAATGAAGGCATTAATTCCGGAAGCAATTATCGAAAATGTTCCTGCTGGAAATGGTCAAGGCGGTTATGATGACTTCTACAATGCAGTAAAAGATGTAAGTGACCAAAGCACTGATGGAATTGGTTTTCTTGCAATCTTCTCACATGGTGGATTTGATAGAAATACAACAAGGTCAACAAAAGGTGAAGGAATGATTTTTGCTAATGCAGAGATTCACCCATCAGCAAATAATGTATATACTTCTGATTTATCAAAACTTGGACAAGCTGTTGATGCTGGAAAAATTCGATTTGCTGATTATTCAATCATTTATTTAGGAGCATGTAATGGATCTACTGTGTATAAATCCGCAGCCTTTCCACAAGGGCAATCTTTTGCTATGGAATTAGCTAAAGCCACCCGACGAAGTTTTGTGTATGGTGCTGCTAATGAACATATGAATGCAGTGAATCCTAAGAATCCACGTAATACAAAATTTTATCCCGAAAGGGGAGGTACTTTGATGATAAACTACTGGCCATGGTGGAGTCCGACAGGAGCATCAGTTGCCGCAAAAGAGCAGACATTTGATGTAGCAGTTAAATCAAGATGGTATCTAAATCTAGGTTGGTAAAATAAAATCACAATGAACAAGAGTATAACAATTTTATTTTTTATTTTCATTATTGCTGGTCCCGCATCAGGACAGGAAGCAATAAAATTAGGTTTGAAAAAGCAAATCACAGTATCTGCTTCAAATACAATCAAACTTTATAAATACAATCCTCAGAATGAATGCAATCAATCAAAAGTAGTATCTGTCATTTATGAAGATAAGCTATCGACTTGTTTTGATTACGTCAAGACCTTTAGAATGGGAAAAGTAAAAAAAATCATGAAATTTTTACGAGCGCTTACAACATACGGAGGTGAAGATGTTGCTTGTTTTGATACAGAATATGCGTTATTGATTTTTGACAAATCAAATATGGCTATTGGATATATAAATATTAGCCTCTCATGTAACAAGTTAATATCAAATCCTGTTATCACGGAAAGAGAGTATTACGCAAATCCAGGATTCAGAAAAGTAGGATTCTCTAAAAAGGGGCGAACTGGTTTACTCAAATTATTAGGATTCAGCGATAGTAAGAAATAGCAAAAAGCGTTTAAGTTTCCGATCAAAGGCATTTCATCAAAGGCTTATGGAAGACTGGAGAATAAGTATCTTTATAATGGTAAGGAGAAGCAGGGTAGTGAGTTTTCGGACAATTCGGGTTTGGAGTGGTATGATTTTGGGGCAAGGATGCAGGATATGCAGTTGGGG
>JAAFID010000206.1 GCA_013297765.1 Cytophagales bacterium
AGCGACACCTTCAATTACGAGGCAATGGCAAGCGACTTGGATGAATTTTTAACAGAGCATCAACTTCAAAAACCCATCATCATTGGGCATTCGATGGGGGGTAAGGTGGCAATGAGGTATGCCAAAGATTTTACCAACATCGGCAAATTGATTGTTGTAGATATTTCTCCACGCTACTATTTGCCACATCATCAGACAATTTTGAAAGGCTTAAACGCCATGCCACTTGGCGACTTACAAAGCCGCAATCAAGCAGATGAATTTTTACAGGCATACATACCAGAGTTAGGGGTAAGGCAATTTTTATTAAAAAACTTGTATAGAAATGAAGAGGGAAAATTTGGCTGGAGGCTCAATTTGCCTATCATCACCGAAAAGATACATATAGTAGGCGAGGCACTCGGCGATGACACAAGAATTGACGTACCCACACTATTCATCAAAGGCGGAAAATCGGACTATATTTTAGCAGACGATGAAGTATTGATTAAGAAAATATTTTCAAATGCTACTGTAACAACAATTGAAAATGCTGGACACTGGGTGCAGGCAGAGCAACCACAAGAATTTGCAATGGAAGTACAAAAATTTGTAAATGGGTAGATTGTTGTATTAGCACCACTTACCGCATCTTTTTTTCTAGCCGTTTTTTAATCTCCTCTTTGGTAGGTTTGGCTTTGGGGGCAGTACTGGTATCTATAGGTTGTGGAGCTATTTCAGGTGCAATTATGCTTGTTTTTTTGGTAGTTTTATTATCGGTTTTATCTTCTACTTTTTTTGCAGGCGTATTTTCTTTTTCGGGTGTGGTAGTTTTTTTCTTGCTACTAGGTGGCCGTTTTACAGGCTGGCGGCCTGGCACACGGCCTTTTACTTTTTGACTAGGGTCAAATGGTTTTCCATCTTTGATGATGGGGTTGCCATTGTCGTCCCATTCATTCATTACTTTGGGGGCAAATTGCTCGCCTTTGTACAAATCTTTTGGGTAGCTGGTTTCTTTTTTACGACGACCATTTTCAGCAAAATATTCTACCCACATACCTATTTTTTTGTCGTCTTGATACTTGCCGTGAACCAGTACTTGTCCTGTTTCAGCAAACAAATAGTAAACGCCCTGAAGGGTTTTGTATTTGTAAGGCAGCACCTCTTTTATTTTCTTTTTGTCGTTGTCGTAGTAGGTTATTTCTGCATCTCGTTGCCAACCTCGGTAGTACCTTACCTTGTCTAATAAGATAAACTCTTTTCCAAATTTTTCCCATCGGCCATGTTTCATGCCTACATAAAAAATTCCCATCTCTACTGGATCTTTGCCTACAGTTCGTTTGTATGGGCCATGTAATATTTTGTAGCGAGTTTTGTCTGTTTCTAGTATTTCATCTCTTTCCAAAATTTTTCTATCCTTCATATCAAAAACGTAAATGTCTTTGATGTAAGCATCGGGCAATTCAAATTTTTTCAAATACCAAAACGTTTCTATTACTTGTTTCTCTCTCTTGCCTTTTTTAGTAAATCCTTTTTTACATTTTTTACCATAAAAAATGCGTTTTTTTGCTTTTGCTTTACGTTTGGTTTCTGCCTTGGTGGTGTCACGGTTTAGGTCTAGTTCAGGGATACTATCTCTTGTAAATGACCTTTGGCGATCTGATTTTTTGTCATCTTGTGCAGATGCTTTTTGCCCAGAAACAGCAAGTATTAGCACTAAAAATATATATATAATGTGTTTGATTTGCACCTGAGTTAAGTTAGACTATTCGTATAAACAATATTAGTTGATTTTTATTGTAGGATAAAATAAAATTTTGAACAAATAAACTAGAGTCCTTTGTTTGTAATTGCTCAACTGTAACATCTTTACAGGAAGAAAAATTAAAAGCAACGATGGTAAAATGATTGCATGAGAAAAAAGTAAATTAAACATAGGTCAAATTTCTTCTATTTTTGTAGCATTAAAACCTACAACATCATTGGAACAACAGTCGCCCAAAAACATATCTATATGGCAACCATTGGCATTTGCCATTGTGCTTGCTGCTGGTATATTATTAGGAAATTTTTTATCAGGGGGATTTAACCGTTCGTTGTATTCTACTAGTGCGGGTCGTGTTGGCGAGGTACTTAACTATATTCAAAAAGATTATGTAGATACGGTAAACACCGATCAATTGGTAGAATATTCCATTTCCAAAATGTTGGAAAAACTAGATCCCCATACTACTTACATTCCTTATAAAGAAATAGCCGTTGCACACTCGCAACTAGAGGCAAATTTTGAAGGTGTAGGCATTGAATTTTATATTATCAAAGATACTATTTATGTGTTAGCACCTATTGCTGGCGGCCCTTCAGAGATAGCAGGTATATTGGCTGGCGACCGCATCATTAAAGTCGATAGTGTTTTAGTTGCAGGTGTAGGCATTACCAGCAATGATGTATTTGCCAAATTAAGAGGTAAAAAAGGCTCAAAAGTCGGTGTTACTATATCAAGACGAGGTAATAAAAAATTGTTAGACTTTACCATTACTAGAAATAAAATTCCAACTTTCTCGCTAGATGCTGCCTACATGGCCAATGATAGCACGGGATACATAAAAATAAGCCGATTTTCAGAATCTACTTATGAAGAGTTTCATACTGCTTTAATAGATTTGAAAAAACAGGGCATGACACAAATGATACTAGATCTTAAAGACAATCCTGGTGGGTATATGGACATGGCGATAAGAATGGCGGATGATTTTCTTGATGATAAAAAACTCATTGTTTACACTATTGGCAAAGACACAAGATTTAATGTAAGGCAATTTGCTACTGCAAAAGGAGAATTTGAAAAAGGTGCTTTGATTGTACTCATCAATCAGGGCAGTGCCTCGGCATCGGAAATTGTTTCGGGTGCCTTGCAAGACAACGACAGGGCATTGCTGATAGGCTCTCGGTCTTTTGGCAAGGGATTGGTACAACGCCCTATTGATTTAAGCGATGGTGGTGAGTTGAGATTGACCATATCTAGGTATTACACGCCTAGTGGTAGGTGTATTCAAAAACCTTATGATGCTGAAAACCCCGAAAACTATAGTGCCGAGCTAAGCAACCGATTTAAAAAAGGAGAATATTTTCATGCCGATAGTATTAACTTTGTAGATTCCCTAAAATTTAAAACCCTCAAAGGCCGCACTGTTTATGGTGGTGGCGGCATTATGCCCGATATATTTGTGCCCCGAGATACTTCTGGATATACCAACTATGTGCTGCAATTATTAAACAAAAATATTGTGCGAGAATATGCACTCAATTATTATTCTGATAACAAGGAAAAGTTGTGTAAAATTCCTTTTAAAGATTTTAAATCAAAATATAAAATCTCTGAAAAGATGTTGAAGGAGATTGTAAAATTAGGCACTGCATCGGGCATTCGATACAGAGAAATGGAATTTAAAATCTCTAAAAAAATAGTCGCAAACGACTTGAAGGCATATTTAGCACGCAGTATTTATGGAACTTCACAATTTTACGCCATATTGAACGATAGCGACGAAGTATATTTGCGGGCCTTAAAATCATTCCCAAAAGCAGCAGCACTAGAGCGGGGAATGTCTAGAAAGGGGAAGAAGTGATAGCGGAATATTTATTTTTTTCTTTATTGTATATCTTGGATTCAAATCATAAGCACTAATATTTGTAAAGAAGAAAAAAATAACATGCAATTCATACTAGAAATAAAGCAAATACTTGCCCAGGCTAGGCAAAAAAGCTACCAAGCAATTAACTCAGCCATGGTAGAAGCTTATTGGAGCATTGGGCAACGTATAGTGCGGGAGGAGCAAAATGGGAACGAGCGGGCTGCTTATGGTGAAGCCATATTAAAAGAATTGTCTATTGCCCTAACTACGGAATTTGGAAAAGGTTTTTCTTATGCCAATTTGAGAAATTTCAGGCAATTTTATCTTACATATCCAGATTTTTCAATTTGCTACACACTGTGTAGCAAATTGACATGGAGTCATAATAGGCTAATCATGAGGGTAAATGAGCCTAAAGCAAGAGCCTATTATTTGCAAGAGGCAGCGACCCAAAACTGGACCGTACGTATATTAGAAAGAAATATAAACTCACTCATGCATAAAAGATTGTTGAGCCAAGCAGACCAACAAATTAAAGATTTTGTAAAAATTACAGACCTGAAAGATTTTATAAAAGACCCTTATGTATTTGAGTTTTTAAATATTGACCAACCTGAAAAGGCTACTGAATCAGAAGTAGAGGCTGCCCTTATTAAAAACTTACAATCTTTTTTATTAGAGCTGGGAAAAGGATTTTCTTTTGTAGCAAGGCAGTTTAGAATAAGCACCGAGACCAGTCATTTTTATATTGACCTTGTTTTTTACAATTACTTGCTCAAATGTTTTGTAATATTTGACCTAAAAACCACCAAACTATCTCATCAAGACGTAGGGCAACTAGATATGTATGTACGCATGTTTGATGATTTGAAAAAACAAACAGACGATAACCCTACCATTGGCATTTTGCTGTGTGCAGAAAAAGATGAAACGATAGTAAAATATTCCGTTTTAAATGAAAATAAACACCTCTTTGCTACCAAATACTTGCCTTACCTACCCACAGAGCAAGAGCTGATAGACGAAATTGAAAGAGAAAAAGCCATGCTAAACCTGAGGAATAATAGCGATGAATAAAGAAAAGAAACCCGCCCAAAAATGGCTCAAAGACCGCAAAGAACGTACACTAGAGTTTGACGACATACTGCATTATCAAAAAATCATTGTAGCACTTTCAGAAACAGATAGGTTGATGAAGGAGATTGATAAAATTGAGATTTAATAAGCATCAATATTTTGTAAAGAAAAAACGATAATATGAGCACGCTAGTTACGGACTCCGAATATAAAAACTGGCTTTTTACTTTAAAAGAAAATGTAAAAAAGTCTCAAATAAAAGCCTCTATATCCATTAATAAAGAGATGCTTATGCTTTATTTAGATTTG
>JAAFID010000207.1 GCA_013297765.1 Cytophagales bacterium
GCATTTCGATTTTGCTTTCTTAGCCCTTCACGGCCCGTATGGCGAAGATGGCAACATTCAAGGACTACTAGAGTGGTACAATATTCCCTATTCAGGTTCTGGCGTATTACCATCTGCAATAGGAATCAATAAAATGGTGCAAAAGAAACTAATGCTAAATGCTGGTTTTAAAGGCCCTATAAGTGTTAATATTTCAAAAAATGATTGGCTAACCACCACAGATACCAACACTCTTTTTGCAACATTAAAAAACAAGATTGGTTTTCCTATGGTAATCAAAGCCCCCTACCAAGGCTCTTCTATAGGTATTACCGTACTTGCCAAAGATGATACTTCTGCATTTATACAAGCCATCAATCGTGCATTTTTTCGCCATCAAATTGCGAAAGCAGCCTGGGGTCAAATGTCGCTAGAGCAAAAAATAGTATATATCAAACTGCTAGTAGATATTCGTGAAGGCATAGGCATGCCCGTGGTTTGCGGCACACAGCAAATCAATCATCCCGAACAATTGATGCAGTTTGTAGAGCAACAATTTGCAGCAGGGCAAGAAACAATATTGCTAGAAAGCTTAGATAACGAGGAAGAAATTATCATAGAAAGTTTTATTCAAGGCAAAGAATTTTCTTGTATTGTAATTCAAGATGAAGCTGGAAAGTCAATGGCCTTGCCACCGACAGAGATTGTAAAAGGCAACCAATTTTTTGATTATAGATCAAAATATTTGCCTGGCATGAGCCGTAAAGTTACGCCCATCAACCTTCCTATTGCCCAAATAGAAAACATAAGAAAAGAATGTGAAAGACTTTTTGATGTATTAAGTTTCAATGTTTACGCCCGTATCGACGGCTTTATCAATGAACACGGAGAGGTGTTTTTAAATGATCCCAATACCACTTCGGGCATGATGCCGTCTTCATTTTTCTTTCACCAAGCTGCGGAAATAGGGTTCAATCCATCGCAGTTTCTTACTTATATTATTCGCACCTCAATAGCTGAACGTATCAAAACAGGCAAGAAAACATTCCAACTAAAACAATTGCTGGAAGAACTTGACCATTCTATTGCCGATATGCACACCACTACCACACACCGCACTAAGGTAGGCGTGATTATGGGAGGATTTTCTTCAGAGCGACACATCTCTGTAGAAAGTGGTAGAAATATTTATGAAAAATTGGCATCTAGTACCAAGTATGAACCCGTTCCCATATTTCTTACTGGCAATGAAAGCGAGCATTTGATGTATGTAATGCCCATCAACATTATGCTCAAAGACAATGCTGATGATATAAAGGAAAAAGTACAGAACGCTCATTTGATAGAAAAGCATCCCGTTATCAAAACAATTATGCAAGAGGCAAATGCCCTTACAGCAAAGTATGTGGGCAATGCAATTACAGAACCTTTTCAAATAAATTATGAGCGGCTATCTACCATGATAGACGCTGTGTTTATAGCCTTACACGGTAGGCCCGGAGAAGATGGAGCAGTGCAGCAACAACTGGAAAAATATCATATTCCATACAATGGTTCGGGAATAAAAAGTTCACAAATCAGCATCAATAAGTTTACCACCAATAAAATTTTAAGAGAAAACGGTGTACTCGTCGCTAACCATGCCTTAGTGCAGAAGAAAGACTACCTAAACAATGCAGAAAAAGTAGTTGCTTTTGTAGAATCAAATTTTAATTATCCTATCATTGCAAAGCCTGCCGATGATGGCTGTAGCTCGGCAGTAAAGAAAATAAAATCAAAAGCGGCATTCGAGGCTTACTGCAAAATCATGTTTGGCATAGAGCCCAAAGATGGTTCAGCAAGCTCAAAAATATTGGGTTTAAGCTATAATGAAGAATTTCCACAAAAAGATTATTTCTTGATTGAAGATTTGGTTTCAAAAGACAATGCCACACACTTTTTAGAAGTAACTGGAGGGATGCTCACTAAATTCAATAATGATGGCAGTATCAGTTATGAAATATTTGAACCATCAGAAACATTGGCTACAGGCGATGTGCTGTCGCTAGAAGAAAAATTTCTAGCTGGTGAAGGGCAAAATATTACCCCTGCACGTTTTTCTACCAATGCAGCCATTCAAAAACAAATAGCTACAGAAGTAAAAGCCACCTTAGAAAAGGTCGCACGCATCATCAATGTAGAGGGTTATTGCCGTATTGACGCGTTTGTAAGAATATTTGAAAATAATAAAGTAGAAACCGTCGTTATTGAAATCAATTCACTTCCTGGCATGACGCCAGCTACGTGTATCTTTCATCAAACAGCCATCAATGGCTACAGGCCTTACAATTTCATTGACAATATTTTGCAATATGGCATAGAGAGGGTAAAGAAAAATACCATATTGCAATAGAAAACAAGAATTTCAGCATTTCAAAAATAGAATAAACAGCATGTTTGGACAAGCAAAATCATGGAAAGATGTCTTCCTGCACATAGGCATTATGTTGGCAATATTAGTAGTAGTGGTCATTTTATTTTTTTATATGTACCTACCTATGACCACCCGACACGGTGAAACGATAGAAGTGCCTAAGCTGGTAGGCTTAACTATACCTGAAATGGAACAACTGTTAGATTCAAAACATTTGAGGTATCAAATCAACGATTCTAGTTATTCGCCACAATTAAAACCTTTCACCGTACTAGACCAAACACCACTACCAGGCTCGCAGGTAAAGGAAACTAGAAAAATATACATTACCGTAACCACACGCAACCCACCGAAAGTAAAAATGCCAAAGTTGATAGATGGCTCGCTAAAAAGTGCCGAGATTACCCTAAAAGGCTATGGTTTAGAAGTAGGTAATGTAAAAACCATCGCCAGCCCATACCTTAATCTAGTACTAGAGCAATCTATGAATGGCAAACCTATAGATGCTGGAAAATACGTACCTAAAGGTAGCAAAATTGATTTAAGTATTGGCGATGGTACTGGTGGCGAAGAGGTAGCAGTACCGTCGCTTGTGGGCATGGCACTAGACGAGGCAAAGAACTTGTTGCTTGAAAAAGGCTTGAACATAGGGCTAGAGCAAATAGATTCGGACAGTAAAGAAATTGAAGGCACTATTACCAAGCAAAAGCCTGAAAAAGGTACGCCATTAAAATCGGGCGGTATGGTGGACATTTGGGTAGCAGAGTAGGTGCAAAGGTTACCTACATTCTTAAAAGCCAATTAATAAAAAAGCTATGAAAAACATGAAAAATATACTTATTGCTATTTGCCTATGCCTTACGTCATTTGCCTCTATAGCACAAGAAGAATCGGAATTGTCACCACTTACTAGCGACCCGCTGCGATACAGCAACAGGCCCAGCATAAAAAATGCTCGAGTAGGCAACGCTCCTATATTTAAAGACACACTCGAGTTGCCATTTTTTGAAGATTTTTCTCAAGCATCAGCTCCTATTGATACGGTATTTCAACAAGCAGGAAACCCATATACCATAAGAACCCTAGGGCATCATGGATTGAAAAAAGGAGATAAAATATTTTTAAAAGTTTATGCCCCAAATAATGTAGCCTTGCAGGGAAATTATTACGCCCAAGTACTGAATAAAAATGAATTTCAATTGTCCACTTCTGCCGACCTAGCCAATCTATTATTATCACGGGAGACTATACTAGACGAAGATTTTATAGTTTGGAATAAAGTGGGTGCAAAACTAGGGCCCAACCCAGATACCCTAAAGTGGGAAGATGATGGTGGTGCATACATCAGCGACCGTATTTCGGTACAGCCACCTAGCCTATATGTAGCTACATTCGATGCACTAGATGCAAATGGCAAACCTTACAGCAACAAGACAAATTCTCTTAACACAGATTTTCTCACCTCGCAACCCATCAATCTTTCTGGTATGACAAAGGACAGTAATATAGTGCTGTCTTTCTACATCGAGATTGCAACCTTGGGCGATACCATAAGCCGTTTCGATTCGCTCTATGTTTTATTCAAAGACAAAAATAATTTGTGGAATCCTGTCTGGGGCAAAAAGAAGGGAGCACCTTTTAGCTGGAATAAAATTTCCATTAAAATAGAAAACACTAATTATTTTCATCAGGCGTTTCAATTCAAATTTCAAAAATTTGATGCTATCAACGGTTCTGTAGGGCACTCTGTAAATATTGATTATATCTATATGGACAAAAATTGGAATGCCAACAAAGACTTTCCCATAGATGCCGCCATCAATAGCAGACAAACTTCCATATTGAAAAAATACGCTGCCATGCCCTATTTCCAGTACACCCCAGAGGAACTGGCCGACTCTGTCAAATTTTCACTTCGCAACAACGCCGACAAGGTTACCAGTTTTGGTTTTGTACAAAACTACATCAACCCCGATGGCACTAGGTCGGTTGATAATAAAGTAAGTGTGGGCTTTCCAAATGCACAAGCTACTGTAACCACAGGTTGGGCTGTAGACAAAAATCAAGTAACGGTGTTGCCCAACAAACCAACCTCAATCAAATATGAAGTAAATGCCCTTACTGGCGACAAAGTACAGCCCAATAGAATAAGATTCACTATGAACAATCGTGATAGCAGTAGTGCTATACTCGACAACTATTATGCCTACGACGATGGGTCGGCAGAGAGCAATTTCTCTATTAAAAATGGTACAAGTGGTGGTAGGAGATTAGTAAAGTTTAAACTAAATAGCGTGCCTGATACTATTACCGACATTGATATATTTAACCCACAAAGTAGATTTATAGTAACTGACAACCCAGCAGCTACTTCTTCAAGATTGATAGTTGCCGATAAAGATAAAAATATTATTAAAGCGAGTACCACACCCATTACATTGAAATATCCGGATGGCAGAGACGTATTTACACGCTATAAATTAACATCGCCATATATAGTTACCACAAACGATTTTTTTGTTGGATATGAACAGAACAATGGGTCAAGCGTTTACTATGGCTTTGACCTCAACGCCCCAAAAACAATCATGTC
>JAAFID010000209.1 GCA_013297765.1 Cytophagales bacterium
GTGCCCTTCAGCATTGATGACTGGGCTGCCAGAGTTTCCGCCTGTAATGTCGTTGGTAGAAATAAAGCATACTGGCACCGTACCGTTTTGAGCGTAACGACCGTAATCTTTGGCTTTGTAGAGCGATTTTAATTTTGCAGGAACTATAAATTCTTCATTAGTCGAATCTTCTTTTTCCATAATACCATCGAGTGTGGTAAAGTAGTTATAATACACGGCATCTTGCGGCACGTAATCTTGTACGCTGCCGTAGGTAAGCCGCATGGTAAAGTTGGCATTTGGATATAATTTTTTATTGGCATTAAACTCCATCATCGCCTTAGTGTAAATTCTGGAAAGAGAATCAAGGTTGCCATTGACCGATTCTAAATATCCACTAACCTGACCATAATACATTCCCAATATCGAACGCATAGCCTTGAAAGCAGGGTCTTTGTCCAACGTTTTTGCATCGGGATTTTGTAAAAATTTGTTCATTTTTACTTCATCAACAAATATCGATTTGTCGAAAACAGCATCAGTATATTTGTAAAAATCACCTTTGTATTTCTTCTCTACTTCTGCAAATACAAAGGGATGTAGCTGTTTGTTGATGTCATTGTAATACATCTGAAACATGGCAGCCGTAATATCTCTATCGGTTTTTTTGTCGTAATTTTTAAAATGTTCTTTGCAAATATTTTTGTACTCCTCAATAGCAGCGATAGCTAGGACATTGTTTTTAATATCTTTCACATCTTTAATAGCAGCATACAAAGCATTTGACCTAAAGGATAATAACACCATTTCTGAACCTATCAAAGCCTCTTCAAGGTAAATAGACACAGGGTTGATGATGGATAAGTTTTGGTAATTTTTTTGAATGCTTGGTAGCAAATCTTTGTACGCAGCACTATTACTGGCCTCGCTCCATTGCATCAATGCTTTCTCTTGATCTTGTTTTTTTGAAATGGTGTGCAACCTAGTCAATCCTTTGTTTTGCCCTATAAAATATTTGTAATAATTGCTTATTTGGGCATATTTCGCTGCGTATTTTATTTTCACATCTGACCGCTGATCCATATTGGCTTTCATGATTTCCAGCTTCACCTTTCTGATGGCGATTTTCATGGGGTTACTTTGCTCTTGGGTCAGTTTTACTCCTTCAGAGGGCAAGTACCTTTCCGTAGTTCCTGGGTATCCCATAATCATAGCGTAGTCATTTTTCTTAACCCCTTTGAGGGAAATAGGTAAAAAATGTTTGGGTTTGTAGGGTACATTGTTGGTAGAATACTCAGCCGGCTTGCCATCGGGTGCAGCATAAATTCTAAAAAGTGAAAAATCGCCTGTATGGCGTGGCCACATCCAGTTGTCGGTATCGCCACCAAACTTGCCTATTGCAGAGGGCGGTGCACCTACCCAACGAATATCTTTGAAGGTTTCGTAAACAAATAAATAATATTCATTTCCCTCAAAAAACTTTTTGATTTCGGCGGTATAGTGCGTGCCTTCTGTAGCTTTTTTCTCTAGCTGTTTGGTTATTTTATCAATTTTCTTTTCACGTTCTTCTTGCGAAGTACCAGCATTTATTTCTTGCATTACAGCAGCGGTTACATCTTCCATACGCACTAGAAATGTTACTGTAAGCCCAGGCGTAGGCTTTTCATCTTGCTTTTTGTAAGCCCAAAATCCTTGCTCTAAATAATTGTCTTTAACACTACTTTGCGATTGAATTGCCTCGTACCCGCAGTGGTGATTGGTTAGCAGCAACCCTTCGTTAGAAATAACCTCTCCAGTACAGAAATTTCCAAAGTTGACAATCGCATCTTTTAAACTAGAATGATTTACATCATAAATCTCTTCGGCAGTAAGTTTTAAACCCAACTTCTGCATGTCGGTATAATTCATTTTTTTGATTAGCATGGGTAGCCACATCCCTTCATCGGCGGTCGCTGTAGAGGTAGCAATAATAGATATTGCAATTAACTTAAAAATATTTTTTATCATATTCGGTTTAGTATAATTACTTAGAATGTGAAACTACAAAAATTAGCTTCATTATGGAAAAAATGCACGATACTGGAGTTGTAAAATTATTAAATTTAATACTTCAGCTATAGGGTTTGAGATTTTAATTTTTAATACTTCTACCTTGTAAAAGTCACCCCGTTAATTGTTGAGGTATGGCAAGTAGTCTAAATAAGTAGTATCGTACTTTTTTATAACTATTTTTGTAAAATTTAATAATTGATAAAAGATGGAAAAGAGTAAGTATTCACTGTTAGGTGCTGCGATGATGTTCACTGGGGCAGTACTCTTTTCTGTGAAAGCTATTATGGTTAAGCTTTGTTACCAATACCACATCGATGCCCCCACTTTATTGGCTTTGCGAATGATTTTTTCTTTCCCATTTTTTCTCTCGGTAGCGATTTATGCTATCTTAAATAATAAAAATGCAGAAATTTCTATTTCTAAAATAACTTCCCTTGACTGGTTGAAGCTGATTTTCCTAGGAATTATTGGATACTACCTTGCCAGTATTTTTGATTTTGAAGGTTTGAAATACGTACCAGCAGGAGTAGAGCGTTTGATACTTTTTATATACCCTACTTTAGTGGTATTGATGACTGCATTTTTGTACAAAAGGCAAATCAAAACGATAGAAATATATGCTTTAATGCTTACTTACTTGGGTGTAGGGCTAGTCTATTGGCACGATGTGTCGGGCAATGGCAGCAATATGGTATGGGGGGCAGTACTAGTTTTTCTAAGTGCACTTACCTACGCCATGTACATTGTAGGCAGTGGTAAATTGATACCAAAATTCGGAGTTATGTTCTATACAGCCTGTGCTATGCTAGTTTCTACAGTTGCGACTGTTGCACATCAAGTATTATTTTCAGACCAAAGTTTATTTGGGTTACCTACAGAAGTATATGCAATAGTGTTAATGATGGCCGTATTCAGTACCGTAATTCCAGGATTCATGGTATCGCAAGCCATCAAAATGATTGGTGCTTCTCAGTCTTCAATCATAGCGAGCGTAGGCCCTGTTTCAACCATTATTCTAGCTTATTTTTTCTTAGGCGAGGCCTTTACCTTGTATCAGTTTTTTGGTACCCTACTGGTGCTATCTGGTGTGGTGATGGTGAGTTTGAAAAAGTAGTACTGCTTACTTTGCTCAATCCAATAGGGTTATATTTGCTTTATTGTACTGATATTGAGTTTTTATTTTAATTTACGAAACCGAAATAATTCTAGTTTCTAAATGGGGTAGTATTTGATACTAATCTAGCACTATTGTATACAGTTAAAATATCAATTCTGTGAATGGTAACTATTTTATAAACAATTTTGTAATTCCCTCGAATTAACTGTCGGATGGATTCGTCGCTAAATTCTGGAACTTTCAAGCCTGATTTGGGAAATTTTTCAAGGATATCGGTAGCGTAAAATAACTCCTCAACTGTAACTTGGGCGTAATGAACAGAATTTTTAGCGATGTATTCTGCAATGTCTTCAAGATCTTGTATTGCAGATACAGTCCAAATTACTTCAACCATTTTATAAGCTTTTCTTGAGCCTGTATTTTTGTATATACTTTGCCTTCTTGAGAATCCTTTAATCCTTTATGAACTTTTTCTATAAAAACCAAGTGTTCAATAAGTTCGTCTATGGATAGATTTTCAGGTAAACTTTCAATTGTACTTAGCAATTGCGTTTTTGTTATCATATTAAAAGTATTTTACTACAATTTAAAAAATATAGTCAGATTTAGAAATTTTTTAACTTTATCTGATTTTTTTTTTAATATTGGAAACCTAAAATTAATGTAAAAATGCTTCCAATTGTTGCAACCGCCAATGCAATAAGTATTTGTCCAACTGCCATTTCAGGATGTTCAATTCCAGTTTTAGGGTCAGTATAAATAGGAGGACACAAATAACAAGCTAGAAACATAGTTGCCGCAAATAAAATAATGAAACTTAAGGTTGCAAATAAAAATGATATCAAACAAGAAAATATAATATTTTTAAGCGCCATTTTTTTGTTTGGATTGCCTACTATTTATTTGGTAGCAGGATTCAAGTTACAAATGCAACTTTTTGGTTAAACATTGATTTAGGTGATTCGAAGTTATATCTTTTTCGAGGTCTATTATTTAATTCTTCTTCTACATAAATTACGTACTCGTCTGTAATAGTTTCAAAGTTAGTTTTTTCAATCTCATTATATTAATTCAAGTGTTAAAAAAACATTATCAATTGCTTATAAAAAAATGTGCTTTAGATTTTTTATAACTAGTAATCACATTTATGATTACTGAATTACAATCAATTTTTGGGCACTTCTTAGTTGTCCAGCTTCTATTTTATAAACGTAGGTACCAGGTTTAATGTCTTCCAAATTACAATTTACGGTGTATTCTCCAGCAGTTTGAAAACCTTTGACTAATTCTTTTACCACGTGCCCATGGACATCTATCAATGTCAATCTAACATCAGCATCTGCATTGATAAAATACTTGATGCTGGTAGCTGTTTTGGCAGGATTGGGAAAGCACTCAAATAGTTTGAATCTACTGCTTACAAAACCTTCTACGCCTACAGAATTACAGGGAGTAATAAGGTCAAGCTTCGTTTCGGGCGTATTGTATTTGCCAAACAAAACCTTACTGTTAATAACTTCGTCAGGGGCGGCAAACCAATCTTTTAGCATAGTTGAGAACACTTGCCTGTAATCGTACTGCTGGCGAAGATTACCTCCACCATCTAAATTTTTCAAATCAGGTGCATCGCCTATTACTCCTGGCTTTACACAACTGCCAAATAAAAACATGGGGGCTGCGGTCCCATGGTCAGTACCATAGCTCTCATTAGATGTGGGTCTGCGTCCAAACTCCGAGAAGGTAGCCGTAAGCACTTTGTTTTCTATTCCCAAGCCTTTCAAATCATCTTGAAAGGCTTTCAT
>JAAFID010000208.1 GCA_013297765.1 Cytophagales bacterium
GAAGGTGCAGCATTTGAAGAGGCGACCGACAAAGCCTACGAATCACTAAAAAGGCAACTGACCAAACATAAAGAAAAGATGGCAACCTATTAAGCCCACTTGATTTTTAACATTAAAAAAGCCTCTAAATTTTGGAGGCTTTTTTAATGACTATGTGGGTAGCCTATAAGTTATTTTTTATAAAATTAGTCATCATTTGGTACAGGTGTAGGCGGGTATTGCCGCCATATATGCCATGGTTTTTGTCAGGATAGTGGAAACTGGTAAACTGCTTGCCAGCTTTGATTAACGCCCTTTCCATCTCTATCGAATTTTGTAGATGCACATTGTCGTCGGCCGTACCATGAACTAGCAAATAAGCCCCTTTTAACCTTGCCGCATAACTAATTGGCGAGTTGGCATCATATCCTTGGGCATTGTCTTGTGGCAATCCTAGAAACCGCTCGGTATAGATGGTGTCGTAAAATCGCCAAGAGACCACTGGGGCTACGGCTATGCCCATTTTAAAATATTCTGCACCAACTGTCATGGCAAGCGAGGCCATATAGCCACCAAAGCTCCATCCAAATATTCCTATTCTGTTTGTATCAACTTTTTGCAGTGTACCTAAATACTTAGCCGCAGCCATTACATCTTCAATTTCTAATTTGCCCAAATTGTTTTGCGTACATTTTTTAAACGCTGCCCCTCTGCCACCTGTACCTCGTCCATCAACACACATGATGCCATATCCTTGTTGTGCCAATAATTGAAACCAAGCATAGTTGGGCCCCATCCATTCATTTTTAACCTCTTGCGAACCAGGGCCACCATAAACGTAAATCAAGACTGGATATTTACTATCTGCTTTAGGCATATTTGGCTCAATCATAAATGCATTAAGGCTTGTGCCGCCGTTATTCTTAAATTTGAAAAAATAACTTTTGCAAATATCCGTTCCGGCAAGCGTTTTAACCAATGCATCATTGTTATTTTGCTCCATTATTTTTTTACCACTAATATCATACAATAGCGTATTGGCGGGCTGTGTAAGGGTACTAAATTGGTCAGAATAAAACTGAAAATTTGGACTCATGGCTATTTCATGCATTCCATTTCCTGTGGTCAATTGCTTTTTCAACTTTCCTGAAAGTGCCACCGCATAAAGTTGTCGCTCTGTTTCGCCTGCTTCCGTAGAGGTGTAATAAAGCGTTTGTGTTTTTCCATTTATTCCAAAAAATTTGTCTATTTCCCAATCTCCAACCGTAATTTGTTTTACCAATTTTCCCTCAAAAGAGTAGTGGTACAAATGCCTGTAACCGTTGCTTTCGCTACTTAAGATAAAGCCTGCATTATTTTGCAAATAAGTGAGGTGGTCGTTCACCTCCACATAAGTATCATTTTTTTCATCATACACTTTGGCGAGCGTCGCATTGCTTAGCCGGGCATGAAATATTTCCAAATGATTTTGTAGGCGGTTTAATTTTGTAATGGCAATTACATCGGCATCATTGGTCCATTTTACTCTAGGAATATAATAGTTGGTATCGCTGGGCATTATAATTTCTTTGCTGCTTTTTTGGGCAATAGAATAAACTTCCAGCAAAACGCTTGCATTTTTTTCGCCTGCTTTTGGGTATTTGTATTGGTTAAAAGAAGGGTATAATGCCGAATTCCAAGTTTGCATAGCATATTGCGGCACTAAGGTTTCATCAAATTTGTAATATACTAGCCGCTTACTATCGGGCGACCAACAATAGGCTTGGGCAAATTCAAATTCCTCTTCATATACCCAATCGGTGCTGCCGTTAATGATGGTATTTTTTGCCCCATCGGTTGTGATGGCGTTTTCTTTTTGGGTGTTGATATTAAAGTAAAATAAATTATTGTCACGTGTAAAACCCACCATACTGCCATCTGGCGAAAAAGCAGGATTTGATTGTTTTCCGTTTTGTGACAATGGGAAGATTTTTTTTGTTGCTAAGTCAAAAATATAGTAATTGGCTTTGCTCGACCTTCTGTAGATAGGTTCTGTGGCAGTTTGCAACAATATCATTTTTTCATCGGGGCTAAACTGAAAATCTTCTACAAGCAACATTTGTCCTTCAACTTTCCATTCTGTACTATTCGCAATAAGTTTCCGTGAAGCAGTACGAACTTCAATTTTAAATATTCCCACGGTATCGATATCTGCAATAGGTTCTAGTACATGATAATAATTGTCGTCTTTTGCAAATCTCATAGCCTCGACCGACGTGCCAAAGTACTTTCCCTTTTGCCAAATATCTTCTAGGGTAATGGAGGTAGATTGAGCACAAGAAAAATGACCCGACAAGTAAAAAAATGCTGAGCAAATGAGGGAAGAAACACTACGTAAATTCATAAAATGATGGTAGATTTTTAGAAAAACAATTTGAATTTATAAAGATTTTTTTTGATTAATTTAATATATTTGATTGTATGAAAAATAATAAACCCTCCTCTTTAATTCTACTATTTTGTTTATTCGCAACATTTGCTTTGGCTCAAAAGCCAAAGGCAACAATTATAAGCCCTGTGAATGGTTCTTTTTATACTGGCAGCCAAAAGATAATTTTTAAAGGATCGGGTTTTGATTCTAAAGATGGGAATATGAATGCTTCTAGTTTTAGATGGCTTGTGTTTATGAACCATGGCAAAGGGATAGCACAACATTGGCACGATGGTATTGGGCTGTATGATGGTATTTCGGAAGGGACATTCAATACTCCATTATCTGACGAGCATGTAATTGGTGATTCTATTTTTTACAGGTTCTATCTTATAGTTAAAAATTCTAAAGGAATTTCAGATACTGCTTATGTAGACGTAATTCCTAAACAAACTAAACTTACTATAGAAACCGAACCTAAAGGTTTAAAACTAAATATACAAGGAAATGGTATTCTTGTAACCCCAATCGTTGCTTTTCCTACGCAAGATATGTTATTATCAATATCGGCTTTGGAAAGCCAAGTTTTTAATGGAATCACTTATAATTTCAAAGAATGGTCTGACGGAAATACAAGTCCTGATATTTATTTTACAATTCCAGAAAAAACAATATCTGTTAAGGCGATTTACACAGCTACAACCGCAATTAATAATAAATTAGATAATGCTATATTTAAAATATATCCTAATCCTGCCAATGATGTAATTCACGTAGAAGCTTCTATTGAATATATTAGTAATTCTAATGTGCAAATATTTAATATATCTGGAAAAATAATTGATTCTAATTTTAATACTTATAATAACGGAAGTAACAAAATTTCCATAGATACAGAAAAATTCTCGCAAGGCTTTTATATTTTAAAAATCAATACCGAAAGAGGGTACACTTTATACCCATTTAGTAAACAATAAGCTGATAAATAACAATTAAATTAAACTAAATTCTAATGAAAAAACACCCACTTAAATTAGCATCCATCTTAGGATTCGCATCACTTCTATTTTGCTTTTCCCTGCAATCAACATTGGCTCAAGTATTACCTTCTGGATATACCCATGAGAAAGTTACATCTACTGAGTTGCCGACTGCGATTGCATTCACACCAGATGGTAGAGTAGTTGTATGTTCATCTGTAGGTGGTAAAGGAATTGCGTTGATTGTAAATAAAGATGGCACTACTACTCCATTCTTTACTGTTCCTAAAACCCATACCAACAATGAAAAAGGATTGATTGGATTAACCTTTGACCCCGATTTTGCTAGTAATGGCTATGTATATATATACTATACTGTAGATTTATCTACAGGGGGCGACCAAAGTGCAAATTGTCAAAATACTATAGCTAGAATTACAGCTAAAAATTATGTTGCTGATATGTCTACATTGACTACTTTATTGAAATTGTTTGAAAATCCGCAATTTATTAAACAACCAAATCATGATGGAGGTGCGTTGGCCTTTGGCTTGGATGGAAAACTATATGTAGCAAGTGGAGACCTAGATTTTTATGGTAATGTAAAATGTTTTGTTAATAATAGAATTAATTGCCCAGTAGGACAGCCTTTTCCCCCTACACATTCTCAAGATACCAGTTTAATAATTGGTAAAGTATTAAGAATAAATAAAGATGGTAGTGCACCTACAGATAACCCATTTTATAAAGCAGGCGACATGGGTGCAAGAAACTATATTTTTGTGTTAGGTGTAAGAAACCCCTATACCATGCACTTTAGAAAAAATACTTCTCAATTATGGATTAACGATGTAGGCTCAAGTGGAACAAATAAAAGAGAAGAGATAAACATGATTGATGCTTCTAATCCTAAATCTACCGTTGGAAGAAACCTAGGATATAATAATGGTGCAACCAACCCAGCAAATGGAACTCCTCCTAGCACAGAAGGATTTTTTGACGCTAACATCGCAGCATTTAAAACCTTTACACAACCTGTACAAGTGTATCCCCCTGCTGAAGGTTGTGCTATATCTGGTGGTACATTTTATGATTCTAAAACACCTACATTTGAAACAAAATATATAGGAAAATATTTTTATATGGACTTTTGCCAAGGATGGATTAAATACATGGATGCAGATGGTAAAAACATCAATACTTTTGCTACAGGTTTAGCAGGTGGCGGTAGCGGTTTTGGTTCGGTTGCCATTGAAGAAGGGCCAGATGGTAATATGTATCATTTGGTACGTAGTTCTAAACCTGGCGAAAGTGGTCTTTACAGAATTAAAGGCCCATTGGTAGCTTCAACGGAAGGTTCAGTAGCCGAAAATAAATATGCGTTTTCTATTCATCCTAATCCAGCCAACAACAATAATAAATTGAACTACCACTTCAATGCCCAATACAGCGAAACTGGTAAAATTCAGTTCATAGATTTGATGGGTAAAGTAAGAAAAACTGTAGAAATTAAATTTGAGCAAGGATTTAATGATCACATGATTGACGACATCTCTGATTTACAAAAAGGAGTATATATGGTTAATTTCTCTACCCCAAATGCCAAAGCAA
>JAAFID010000021.1 GCA_013297765.1 Cytophagales bacterium
GATACTAATGGGGAGCTAATACTAACTACCATTGACCCAAAAGTATATTTTAATTTGAACCTACAAAGCCAAGATTTATTGGCTAAAGGTTTAGATTTAAGTATTGGTGTAAATGATATTTTTAATCAAGGACAACAGTTTATACAGCCCTATAATAGCGGTCATGCACCCCTTCCAGGCGTAGCTAGAGAGTTTACGATTAGGTTAAATTATGCGTTGGCTTTTAAAGAAAAATAAAGTACATATATAATTTATTTATAAAGGTTATTTTACAATTAGGATATACATTCCCTTTTAAATTAACCTCAGAATTTAAAAAAAGTACTTACAATATTTGATACACAATATGAGAAGTATATCTTTGAAAAATTATCTTGTCAAAACCATCATCATAGAGAATGTTGTGATAAAGAAATAAATTTTTACGAAATACTCATAAACAATAAAATAAATGACAACAGGACAAATACACACTGCTAAAGGCGTAATGAAAATAGAATTTTATGACAACGATGCCCCTATTGCAGTAAAAAACTTTGCAAGCCTTGCCAATAAAGGCTTTTATGATGGGCTTACCTTTCACAGAGTGATACCCAATTTTGTGATTCAAGGTGGCTGTCCCAATGGTACAGGCAGTGGTGGCCCAGGTTACCACATTAAATGTGAAACAAAGGGCAACAATCAATACCATGACAAAGGTGTATTATCGATGGCTCATGCAGGGTTGAATACAGGTGGGTCACAATTTTTTGTATGTCATAGCCGTGACAATACTAGCCACCTAGACGGTAAGCATACTTGCTTTGGCAAAGTAGTAGAAGGTTTAGAGGTAATAGACCTTATAAAGCAAGGAGATAAAATAGAGAAAATAGTAATTGATAAAGTATAATGCTGTGAACTATAAGAAACTATATATAGAATTGGGTAAATTGCTTTATGCAGTAGCCAAGGCCGATGGGCAGGTGCAAGCACAAGAAAGAACCGCCCTGAAAGAGATAGTAAAAGACCAACTAGCACCATTAGAGCCCAGCATTGATGCTTTTGGTAGCGACAAGGCATTTTATGCCGAGTTTGAATTTGAAACCTTAGATGCTGCCAACATTTCTTATCAAGAGGCATTGGCATCTTTTATTCATTATGTGCATTTGCATCAAAATTTATTCAACGACCAATTGATAAAGCTTACATTTGATGCAGTAAAGCATATTGCCAATGCCTACAAGGGTACCAGTAAAATGGAAACTGAAATTATAGACCAATTGAACAAAGAATTTAAACTCATTAAAGTAAAAAAATCATAAAATAAGCTTTTGTGAATAATTCTTTTGATAATATTCGCTCTCAAGTGGAATTAAAATTTGTTAATTAAATAATTATTTTTAATTTTGCAATCTGTAATTTTGAAATAGAGCATATAACAATAAACATGGCAAATCATAAATCTGCAATTAAGAGAATAAGATCCAACGATGCGAAAGCTGAAAGGAATCATTACCACGCAAAAAGTACACGTACAGCTATCAAAAAATTGAGAAACGTGGCTACTAAACCTGAAGGTGAAGAGATGTTTAAAACAGTTTCTTCAATGTTGGATAAACTTGCGAAAAAGAATATTATACATAAAAAAAATGCTTCTAATAAAAAATCTAGTTTGGCAAAATTTGTTGCTACCTTGAAGTAATTTTTTTCATACAAAGCAAAAACCCCTACCTTAATCAAGTAGGGGTTTTTGTTTTGTGTAATACATATACTATTGGATTTAAGTTTTTCTACTTTTAGTTTTATTATTTTATGGAATATGCCAGCAGCGATAAACCATTGACCATACTCCAATGGGCAGAAGAAGATAGACCAAGAGAAAAATTATTACTCAAAGGCAAATCCACACTCTCAGACGCAGAACTGCTGGCTATATTGATAGGGTCTGGAACGGTATCTATGAGTGCCGTAGAACTAGGTAAGAAAATATTGTCTTCCTGCAACAACGATTTAAATAAGTTGGCCAAACAAACCGTAAAAGATTTACAAAAAATAAAAGGGATAGGAGAGGCAAAGGCTATAACAATTATAAGTGCACTAGAACTAGGTCGCCGACGTAAAAATGAAGAATCACAATCGCTAAAAGTACAATCTTCAAGAGATGCCTACGAGGCTGTATCGCCTCATTTGATGGATTTGCCACATGAAGAATTTTGGATTTTACTGCTTAATAGAGCCAATATAGTTTTAAAATTGGAGCAAATAAGCAAGGGGGGAATAGCTGGAACAGTGGTCGATGCTAAAATTATTTTTAAATATGCTATAGAATTATTGGCAAATTCTGTTATACTGGTACATAATCACCCATCGGGGAATAAACAACCTAGTGAGGCAGATGTACACATCACACAAAAACTAAAGCAAATAGGCAAATTGATGGAAATTGCCGTTGTGGATCATATCATCTTTACTAATAATGGTTATTATAGCTTTGCAGATGAAGGAAAACTTTGAAAAATTATTTACCGCCCGTTTTGTATCTATACTGATAGTATCATCGGTGGTGGGTATAGTGCTTTTTAGTTTGTATTTTCAAAGCCATACTCAGCAAGTGCTAAGAGCTAGAAAAGAGAAAGATAGATATTTTGGTTCTGCTTTTTTATCGCCCATACCCGATAAATCTGAGTTTGTAAAATTAAAATATTTTGCCCCTAATGAAGCTTACAAAGTAATTGCGAAGATGGAGATATTTACCGATGAGCAGTTTGTAAGTATGTGGAGCAGCGATGGCAAAAAAGTGAATTATCAAAAATTTGCAAAAATATATTTTAAGATAAATAATATAGAATGCACTTCTTTAGTATTTAAAAATACGGAAAGTAAAGATTCTACCCAACTATTTATGCCTTTTAGAGATTTGAGCAATGGCAAATTTACGTATCAGGGTGGTAGATACTTGGATTTAGTTTGGGAAAATAATCACGAAATAGTACTAGATTTTAATCTTGCTTATAATCCTTATTGTGCTTATAATTATAAGTATAGCTGTCCTTTGGCTCCCAAAGAAAACAAATTGATGGTTAATATAGAAGCTGGAGAAAAGATATATTAACTATTACTATAGGTGTCATATTACAAATTTTTCATTTTTAAGAGCATCTGATAGAGAAGTATGGTCAAGAATGTTGCATGTTTCATCTCTCACCATTTTCATCACACGCCGAATATGGCAGGTTGTTTCATCTACACATTCTTCGCATCGCTCATAATATAAATGGCTTACACAAGCGACAGGAGCTAGTGGGCCATCTAGGGTACGAATAATCTGTCCAAAAGTAATTTTATCTGGAGAATCTCTCAATTGATATCCTCCATCTTTACCACGTTTGCTGTTAAGCAATCCATGCCTTTTAAGTTCTAAAAGAATACTTTCTAGAAATTTTTGAGGAATTTTCTCTTCTCTCGAAAGTTCGCTTATTTGTACCAAATCGCTTTTTTTTGCTAGATATAGCAACGCTTTTAGAGCATATTTACTTTTTTTTGTAAGCATAGGATAACATTTAACAATCTATCTGTGGGCAATCGTTTGGATTTTTTTTCTGTCTTTTTTTTTGTTTTTCTACTCTTTTTTGTGTTTTTGTTTTAGTACTTTGGGTACATGAGCCCATTAATCCAATTACGATGAACAGAATACAAGAAAAACAAATAATTTTTTTAGGCATAGACTATTTCTTTTTGTAAAACTAGGCAAAAAAAATCACAGCATGTTATTTTTTTCTCAATCAACTATTGTATAGGGTAATGTTAAATAAAATAATATCTTTGAGAGATATTATTAAGATATAATTTTCAATACAATACATTTTTTTATTCCATGAGAGCATTTGATACTTTTGAGAAAGAGATTTTAGATAAAATAAAGCAATTGAACGAATTTGGTACAGATATTACTTTTACCACCTTAATGGATCATTTCATAAATAACAGGGGGATAAAAATAGATGGCAACCAAAAGAGAGCTTTTGTACTTTTTGATGCCCATGTGTACAGTAGGTTGGTCAATGAGCAATTGCAGTCAAGTACCGACCTTGCGGCAGAGGTAAGGAAAATCAATAATCATGTTATAAAGCTTATTTTTTTACTTTCCTATTTAGAAAAAGAAGGTCTTATTTATACCTATAATAGCAATAGTAACGGCTATGATAAAATATTGAAAACAACATCTTATGCCCTTATCAGTAGTGGTATAGAGCCTTTGGTAGAAGAAATAGTTGATGCTAAATTGGTGCAATTGCTAATGTTGCATTTCGATAAAAATATTTTTCCTTCACAGGGATTAATAGATTGTGTAGCTAATGGTTATAAAGATATAGATACCATAGCAATGGAAAAAAATTTGAGAGCATCTGACGAAAGCTTGGAACTGACAAAGCTAGCACTGTTTGATAATAAAAATTTGCTGCATACATTGAATAAAAATTTGATTGAAACACAATATTTGATAGAAGATTCTATAGCCATCACTCAGCGTGGCATGAAAAATAGCGACATGGCACTTACAGTAGCCATAGTGACAGGAATATTAGGGTCAGTTATTGCTTCTGTAAGTGCTTATTATTCATTTACAAAAATAGGAGAACACACTAAATTTATTTCAGAAAAGGTCAAGCCGATCTCTCAAAAACTAACAAAAATGGATTTTCATTTTGCAGAAATTAGTGAGAAAATGGACCATATAAAGATATCAGATACTATTCATACCCGAGTTGTGGATATGCCTAATAATATAGTAAACGATAGAATTTTACATGTACCCAAAAGCAACGATATCGATATGAAATATAACAAAATTAGATAAGAGGATTAGAATTAATAATTGAGCATCAAACAACTTGTTAATTTTTAAATTGTAATTTCATTTTTGTAAATTACAGACAATAATCAGTTGTATATCTTTAAATTTTCCGTGATTTATATCCCAAGTTCCAATTTTAACAAGTTTTTTAACGCCATTATTTCGGGACTTTCCATGATGGTGGTATTGGCTGTAATTCTAAATATATGGGTCACTTCCAGTACTGTAAAGCAGATATATTATCGTTCATGGGAGGTACCCACTGAAGATGTAGCCTTAATACTTGGTACTAGCAAATACACTAGAGATGCCAATAATAATCCATTTTTTAAAAACCGAATTAACGCTGCAGCATTGTTGTATTATAAAAAAAAGGTAAAGCACTTAATATTGAGTGGCGATAATTCTTTGTCTTACTACAATGAACCTATGGATATGCGCAAGGCACTAATAAAGCTAGGAGTGCCAGATTCTGTAATTACTTTAGATTATGCAGGTTTTCGCACGTTTGATTCAGTAGTTCGTTGCCAAAAAATATTTGGTCAAAGCAAGGTCATTATCATTACCCAACGCTTTCACCTTTATAGAGCTTTGTTTATAGCCAATGCCAACGATATGATAGCCTGTGGTTATGCAGCAGAAGCTGTGGATAGTAATATTGCTTTTACTACTTTGATAAGGGAATATTTTGCAAGATGCCTAGTAGTGGTCGATTTGTTTATATTGAATAAAACACCTAAATTTTTAGGTAAAAAAGAATCTATTAATTTTTAATTTTTTAAAGGTGAGGAATATTAAAGGCTATTGCAGAATAATTTTATGCTTTATATTTTTTCTTTTTAGCACAAAGACAACGATGTTATGTGCACAAACTATTACTATTTCTGGCAAGATAACGGATGCAGAAACAGGCGAAGGAATGCCATTGGTAAATATTGTAAACAAATCATCGGGCAAAGGTACTACTACCAATTTTGAAGGGTACTACAAACTGATACTTACTGCTCCTACAGATTCTTTGGTTTCATTTTATGTGGGTTACAAAGAAAAGTCGAAGGCTTTGAAGGGTTTTCAAAACCAAGTAATAGATTTTCAATTGCAACCCGATGCTGAGGTAATGGAAGAATTTACCATTACGGCAGGAGAGAATCCTGCTTTTTGGATTATAAGAAAAGCAGTTGCTAATAAAAATATATATGATAAGAGAAAATTAAATTGTTATGAATACGAGAGTTTTACGAAGAATGAATTGCATATTGATAATCTGTCAGAAAAATTTAGAAAGAAAAAAGTTTTTAAGAAAATAGTTCAAATATTTGATAGTTTGAAGGTATTGGCTGGTGAAGATGGCAAGCCTGTATTGCCAGTATTTGTATCAGAATCTATGTCAGAATATTATTACAATAAAGACCCCCGGAAAACCAAAGAAGTAATTAAAGCACTGAAAGTAATAGGGGTAGGTTTTGATGCAGATAGTCCTGTAAACCAGTTGATAGGGTCTTCTTTTCAGCAATATAACTTTTATATGAATTGGCTCACAATTCTGAACAAGGAATTTATATCCCCCATTGCCGATGGCTGGAATGGCTACTATAATTTTACACTACAAGATAGCCTTATGCACCTTGGTCGTAGATGTTATAAAATAGATTTTAGACCCAAAAGACCCAAAGATCTTGCTTTCAAAGGTACGATGTGGATTACCGATAGCACATTTGCTTTGCAACAAATAGATGCCACCATCAGTAAGGAATCTAATATTAATTTTATTCAGAAAATTAAAATACAACAAGAGTTAGAGCCAACTGCTTTGGGGCCATGGTTGCCTACCAAAACTAGGGTTTTGATAAATGTAGAAGAATTGAATGATGCCGCACCTGGTGTGCTTGCAAAATTTTATGTTTCTAATAAAAATCTAGTGGTTAACCAACCTAAACCTAATAATTTTTTTGATATACTAATAGATACTGAAGAGGATGCGAAACAAAAGGAAGATAGCTACTGGACCGAGCACCGCCACGATACAGTAACAGATACAGAAAAGCATGTGCTGAAAATGATAGATTCGGTGCGCAACCTGCCCGTGGTGAGAGGATATGTAGATATAGTAAATATTGCTGTAAATGGCTATAAAAGATTTCCTTTTATAGATGTAGGACCATTTTTATACACTTATGCCTACAATGCTGTAGAAGGCAACCGCTTTAGATTAGGGGGGCGAAGCAATATTAATTTTAGCAAAAAATGGTTGTGGAGAGGCTATGCAGCTTATGGCACTAAGGATGATAAACTGAAATATGATATTTCTGTTTCTTACATATTCTCTAAAAAGCATTGGACTTTTCTTACGCTAGAGCGGAAAATGGATTACGAACAAGCTGGTGTGCAAACAGAATTTTTAGAAAATAACCTGTTTCTATCGGCGTTGCAGTGGGGGCAGTTGCGAGGTGCGTATTATACTAGGCAAAATATTATTGCATTTCAGGCAGAACCAAAGAAAGATTTTACACAGAAGCTATTTTTTAAAACCAAAACATTTGAGCCTAGCAAAAACTTTGATTTCAACTATTTTAATCCCAATCCCCTTGGCGTGGTAGATACAGCAAATAGGTTGAGAAGTTTTAAAACAGCTGAGCTTACGTTTGAAACCCGATATGCAAAAGATGAAATATTTGTACAAAGCGACCTTAACCGCATAAGCCTAGGTACACGCCGTGCACCCATATACGTGCTTAGGTACACACAAGGTATTAAAGGAGTGTTCGGCAGCGACTTTAATTATTATAAATTAAATTTTACTGTTTCACATATTATAAGGATGGGTGTGCTGGGCAGAATGTATTATGAAACTAGTGTAGGAAAAATATTCGGTAATGTACCTTACCCATTGCTAGAGGTTCACATGGGCAACGAATCTTTTTATTATACCCAGCGGGCATTCAATTTGATGAATTACTTTGAATTTGTGAGCGACCAGTATGTTTCTTTGAAGCTGAGACATTATTTTGAAGGTTTGTTTTTTAACAGAATACCTTTAATTAATAGATTGAAATGGAGATTTTTGGCTACTGGAAATATATTGTACGGTGCTATGCGTCAAGAAAATTTAGATATTATTCCACCTAAAGATGCTGTCAAAAAAATTGATGCTTTTTATACATTAGAGCGTAAGCCTTATATAGAAGTAGGTTACGGAATTGAAAATATATTTAAAGTAATGAGGGTAGATTTTTTTCACCGCATTACCTACAAAGAAAATTTAGGGGCTAGAGACTTCGGTTTTAAAATTTCTGCACAGTTTAGTTTGTGATAACTTGTTGTTTACTGCTATTGTATTTTCTTTTTTTTTGCTGGTAATATTGTTTTAGCAGAGGTAGCAGTTACTACCTTTTTTCCTGTTTTTTCTTCTATTTCTTTTCGTGTATTGCCAGCAATAGTGCCCCCTTGATTGGCTATGTTTTTATTTTCTGCAAAAGTTTTAGGCTGTTTTTCCTTGCTTATTTCTGTAGTGGTCGCTTCGGCAAGCATATTAAGCACCAGCTCGAGGTTGGTCATGTTGTCTCTCAAATTTTCCCTTTTTAGGTCTTTATGCTTTTTATATTCTTTCACCGATAAGCCACTCCAAGCTTTGGTTATTTCATCTGTTAGTATAGCATACTCTTCGCCTTTTTTCACCCCTCTTTCATCCCATTCATCGGTCAGTTCTTTACGAACTTCAATGCTTTTAAGTCTTTGGTTGATCCATTCTTTGCTATATCCTTTTTTGAGATACGTTTCCATCAATCGGTCAATCCCAATTTCTGGATTTTCTATTTCATCAATTCGTTCTCTTGCAACTTTTGCTATCCACAACTTAAAAGGTTCTGCATTAGGCGATGGTACTGATTGTATTAGGCGAAAAATCGTCTCTGTATTAGCAACATCTGTTAAATAATTTTTGCCATCACTAGCAACTAATTTCAGTTTGTCACAATTTGTGACAATCTCACTTCCTTCTTTCTTTAATCTACTTTTAAGTGTAGTCCAATAACTTTGTGCTTTTTTGTAATCTTCTTGCTCTGTGAGTACAGAGATGATATCAATTACAGAAAAATACCATTGTTCTGAGTCTTCATTCCAAACCGATCGTACTTTTTTTTGTTCGAATAATTTGATAGCTGTTTCTTTCATAGAATTTATTTGGTTTTTACGCACTAAAATATACCGTGGTGTTTCTTAATTTCCAATTAAAAAGTCTTTTAACAAGCAAATTTTTAATTTTTTAGGATTTTAAATTAATGTTCAAACACTATATTTCCCTTGCCATGTAATTTACTTCATCTGCCCAATCCCTATTGCAAAAAGTACCCAACCAGCAACTAATGCTAACCCACCAATAGGAGTTACTGCACCCCACTTGGCAACATTGGTCATGCAAAGAATGTAAAGCGAACCTGAAAAGATAACGGAACCAATAACAAAACTATAGCCACTATAATTCAAGAATCTGTTGTAGCGTAACAATTGTAAAATACCCACTGCTAGCAAAGCAAAAGTATGGTAAAACTGATATTTGACAGCGGTTTCAAATACGTCTGCCCGGCCTATGGCTGTCAAATGATTTTTGAGGGCGTGTGCTCCAAAAGCACCAATGGTTACTGCCAACGCACCTTGTACAGCGGCGATGTATAAAAATAGTTTTTGCATAAGTCTATATTTTTTGTGGTTATATCAATCAATGGGGTGCTTCTGCAATTCCCTAGTGCGGCAATATTTTAAAAAGGTGGCATGTGCCGACATTGCTGCCACTACAAAGCCATAAAAACCATCTAGAAAACCTAATTTTATAAAATAGCCTTTAATAAATTTCACAGGTGGGCTACATATTATTTTGACCAAGCTAGCTTTTTTATTTTTTAGTGCATTGTCCTCGGCCATTATTTCTGTAAACTTGTTCATTTGTGCTACATGTTCCATGATGCTGTAATAGCTGTAGTGCAATATGTCGCCCTTTAAAGTAGCTGTATTTGCGGCTACACTCATGCTTACAACTTCATGAATCAATCCTTGCCACTGCCCTTTAGCTTTGTTCCAAAGCCGCAGTTTTTGATCGGGATACCAGTCGCCGTATTTTATCCAATGGCCGCAGTAGTTGGTGAGTCGGCTAATATAATAACCGTCAGCCGTAGTATTGGTTTTTATTTTTAGAATATTAGTTTTTAGTTCATTAGAAATGGCTTCATCGGCATCAAGCGATAGTATCCACTGAAATTGTGCTTTTTCGTTTCCAAAATTTTTCTGCTGCGAGTATCCTTGCCAAGCATTTTGAATTACTTTTGCCCCTAAATCTGTGGCTATATTTACAGTTTGGTCTGTAGAGAATGAATCTACTACCACTATTTCGTCTGCAATGCCCACCAACGATTGAATACAACGGGCAATATTTTTTTGCTCATTGAAAGTGATGATTACTGCCGAAATGTGGATAGGAGAGGACATGATTTGAAAAGTGTAATTACAAATTAAATTTCAGATATTTTATCTTTTTGCCTTCTGCCAAAAAACGTCTTTCATAAGTGGTGGTAAGCCCGTGGTGGTCTTTCAATAAATCAGATTGGTAAACATCAGAAGTAAATACTAGGTTTTTTGCAGCAATAGTCTTTGAACTTTTGACTAAATCCAATGTGTAATCATATAGAAAATCGCTGTCAGTTTTGAGGTGAATAGTACCCGAGTTTTTTAATATTTTTCTATATACCTCTATGAATTTTTCACACGTCAGGCGGTGTTTCTCATCTTTGTCACGAGGGCGAGGGTCAGGAAATGTAATCCAGATATCATCAATTTCTTGTGGTGCAAAAAACTGATCTAGCAACTCGATTTGTGTACGCAAAAATGCCACGTTGTTTAGATTTTTTTCCTCGGCAATACTACTGCCTTTCCATATTCTAGCCCCTTTAATGTCGGTGCCTATAAAGTTTGTATTTGGAAATAATGCAGCCATTCCCGTAGTGTAATCACCTTTTCCACAGCCTACTTCTAGTACTATTTTATGTTTATTTTCAAAAAACGAATTCCAATTTCCTTTAATAGTGGTGTATAATTCCTTGCCCTCTTCTATTACATTTTTCTTTTGAGCAATGATGGCAAACCGCTCCCGCTTACTTCTTCCCATGTTCAATTTTTATTTTGCAAAAATAATTAAATCTGCGGTAAATGACTTACTCATTTTACGGCTACTATTTTGCCACTATCTTTAATTCTATGCGTCTATTCATAGCACGTCCCACTTCGCTATCGTTGGGTGCTATTGGTTTTGTACTTCCGTAGCCTTTGGTTTGTAATCGGGTAGGAGATATGCCTTGAGCAATTAAAAATCCAGCTACTTCTTTGGCTCTTTTTTGCGATAATGTTTGATTGTCAATCTCTGTACCTTGGGTATCGGTATGACCAGAAATTTCAATTTTGATAGGGTTATTTTTTTTCAAAATTTCAGCTAGCTTCAGTAATTCTGTTTTTGATTTTTGGTCCAATTTATAATCGTTTGTATTGAAAAAGACATTATTCAATACTATAGAATTGCCTAATTTTAGTGGCTTCAACGCTATGTCTGCTTTTTTTGAATCAAAAGCTTCAGGTTTTCTAAAATCTAAATAACTGCTGTGAAATAAATATTTTTCGTTCTGCACATGTAGGTCGTATTCTTTGCCCTCGGCTAGCACTACCATGTATTCGCCAGTAATGTCATCGGCGAAAACTTTCTGAATTACTTTGCCTGTAGCCAAATCTAACAACTCTATACCTGCACCAATATTGGCTTTTGTATCGGCATCGGTTATTTTTCCTTTTAGATAAATTGTTTTTTTCAATACCGTTTGCAGCAATGGCGGCACATCAAATTCGTATAAAAATCCTCTGGTGTAATGCATCATACCTTCTTGTTTTTCATCGATGGAATAGTATCCTTTTTGACCATTGGAGGTAATAAAAAGCGATACATCATTTTCACTGGTATTGATGGGAGCACCTATATTTACAGGGGGCGACCAGGTGCTACTGTCATTGATTTGGGTGTAAAATATATCAAAGCCGCCCATACCTATTTTATTATCCGTGGCAAAAAAAAGCGTTTGACTATTTGCAAATATCATGGGCGACACCTCTCTACCTATGGAGTTTATTGGCTTACCTAGATTTTTAGCTACCGACCATATTCCACGCTCATCTTTGGTGGTCATATAAATGTCTTCTTTGCCTAGTCCGCCTTTTCTATCCGAGCTAAAAAAAAGCGTATTTCCATCGGCAGATAAACTAGGTTCTGAATCCCAGTATTTAGAATTTACATTGTTGCCTAAATTTGCTGGCACACTCCACTCGCTGCCTCGTTTGTAAGATACATAGATGTCGCAACTTTGCTCGATGCCATCGGGTCGTTTGCACGAGGTAAACACCAGTGTACGCCCATCGCCAGCTATAGTGCACATACCCTCATTGTATTTGGTATTGATACTATCAGAAATAGAAACGGGCACCGACCATTTTTCATTTTCCCTAGTACATATCATCACATCTTCCGAGTCTGTGGGCTTAGTGCCATCTCGCTTGAAGAAGATTAGATTTTCACCATCGGCGGTAAGCACTGGAAAACTTTGTAAGTAATATTTATTGAGGGGTGTTTCCATTCTTTTACGATTGATGTTGGGTGCTACCGCCAATTGTGCGATGCTAAAATCACTTTCGGCAATTACCTTTCTGGCTTGGCTTTTCAAGCTTTCTTGTATGGTGTATTGAATGGTTTTATTGGCAAATTCTTTGGCTACTGTATAGTTGTTTTCTTTAAAAAAATATTCTGCAACCATAAAGTATGCACCTGCCAAGTCTTTTTGCTCGGGTCTTAAAGTGCAAGCTTTGTAAATATGTTTTTTTGCCAACCCATGATTTAGCATAATGCGGTGTGCACTACCTAGCCGCAGATGGGCTTCAAAAAAATTGCTGTCTTTTTCAATCGCTTTTTCCAATAGTGCCATACCTTCGGGGAATTTTCTTTGTTGCAAATACAAATCTGCTTCTTGAAAGTAGGCGATTGCTTTTTTGCTTTTGGTGCTTAAAACCAGTTGGGCAGTACTAAAATTTAAAGACAGACCTAGAAGTAAGCATATTGATAAAATAATTTTTAATACATTTAATTTGCTCATAATGTATGTTTATAAATTAAAAGTTTTTGAAATCAATTCAGCTTAAAATTTGACAGTTGGCAAACCTACAATAAAATAGTATTCGATACTTTTTTTTGTAATTTTAGTTGAAATATTTACAGCATATTTTTCATGGAGGCTTTTGGTAAAACAACTTTTAACTTAAAATCAATCAAGTATTAATATCATTAATTGATGACAAAACGTAACAAAATTATTTATTGGATTGCCACAGTTTGGCTGTCACTAGGCATGATTTCTACTGCCATAGTACAAATTATTAAAATGAAAGAAGAAGTGGAACATACCTCTTTGCATCTTGGTTATCCTAGCTACTTTCTTACCATCATAGGCGTTTGGAAAATTTTAGGTGTGGTTGCAGTGATTATTCCTAAATACCCACTTATCAAAGAATGGGCTTATGCGGGTTTTTTCTTTGTAATGTCAGGTGCAATTTTCTCTCATTTAGCTTGCAAAGATGAGGTGATGGAATATTTTGGACCAGCATTGTTGATTATCTTAACAATCGTATCTTGGTATTTCCGACCCGATGATTGCAAACTTATTCCTTCAAATCAAGCCAAATAAGATGAACCCTAAAGTCGAATGGTTTTTTAGTAAAGACACCAAGTGGAAAGAAGAGTATGCAGAGCTTCGAAACTTAGTACTTGACTGTGGTTTAACAGAAGAACTGAAATGGGGATGCCCTTGCTACACCAACAATACCGAGAGCCAACAAGAAAGTAATATTGTATTGATACACGGTTTTAAAGAATATTGTGCCTTGTTATTTATGCAAGGTGCATTATTAAAAGACTCCAAAGGAATTTTAATCCAACAAACCGAAAATGTTCAAGCTGCAAGACAAATTCGATTCTCAAGTTTGGCAGAAATACTGAATCATAAAACGACCATAATAGAATATATTCATGAAGCCATTGCCATAAACAATGCAGGTTTGAAAGTAGAGCTTAAAAAAATAACAGAATATAAAGTACCTGAAGAATTTCAAATTATTTTAGATGAAATGCCCGCCTTGAATACAGCTTTCAAAGCATTGACACCTGGTCGGCAAAAAAGCTATTTATTTTATTTTTCACAAGCCAAACAAGCCAAGACCAGAGAAGCAAGAATTGAGAAATATGTACCCAAAATATTAGAAGGAAAAGGGTTGGAAGATTAGTACCTAACCATTCCAAAGTTCCTAAACCAAATCATACTGCATATCACTTTTTGAGTTTTTAGTTGGTATATTCAACCCGATTTTATAAAAATATTATGGATAGAAAAACATCATTCGCAGAGCAAATAAATAAAGGTTATACTTTTGAAGGACTAAGTCTTGTGCTTGGCGGTGCATTGCTCGACGGCAATTGCATACCTAATCAATTGGTAAAAGTGCCTTTAAAAACGCTGAACAGACATGGCCTTATAGCCGGTGCTACAGGTACCGGCAAAACCAAAACATTGCAAAGTATAGCCGAAAACCTTTCAGAACATGGCATTCCTGTATTGATGATGGATATTAAAGGCGACCTAAGCGGACTAGCTGCCACGGGAGCAAGCAATGAAAAAATAGAACAAAGACACCAACAGATAGGTATTCCATACATAGCTAAAAAATTTCCTGTAGAATTACTTAGTATTTCTAAAGAGAGCGGCACTAGACTTCGTGCTACTGTCACAGAGTTTGGGCCTGTATTGTTTTCCAAAATATTAGAATTGAACGATACCCAATCAGGCTTGGTATCGCTTATTTTCAAGTGGTGCGATGATGAGCAAATGCCTTTGGTGGATCTTAAAGATTTTAAAAAAGTATTGCAATACATCACCAACGAAGGCAAGCAAAAAGTGCAGGAAGTGTATGGAAATATTTCTTCAACATCAGTATCTACCATACTTAGAAAAGTAATAGAACTAGAGCAACAAGGGGCCGAATTGTTTTTTGGCGAAACTTCCTTTGATGTGCACGACTTGCTAAGAACGCCCTCGGGCATGGGCATAATCTCGATTGTAAAATTGACTGACATACAAGACCGACCGAAACTGTTCTCTACCTTTATGCTTAGCCTACTGGCCGAGGTGTATGCCTCCATGCCTGAAGCTGGCGATTTGGAAAAACCAAAGTTGGTCATATTTATCGACGAGGCACACCTGATATTCAATGAAGCGTCAAAAGCATTGCTCGACCAGATTGAAACCATCATCAAACTCATACGGTCAAAAGGAGTAGGCATATTTTTCTGCACCCAAAACCCAGCCGATGTGCCAGCAGCTATCCTTGGGCAACTGGGCTTGAAGGTGCAACATGCCTTGCGTGCCTTCACTGCCAACGACAGGAAAATGATAAAAATGACCGCCGAAAATTATCCCATATCTGACTTTTATAAAACAGAAGAACTGCTCACTTCACTAGGCATTGGCGAGGCCGCAGTTACGGTGCTTAGCGAGCGTGGTACTCCTACACCACTTGTAGCTACCTTGCTTACCGCACCTCGATCTCGTATGAACATACTTTCGGCAGAAGAAGTGGATGATATCATTGCCAATTCGCCGCTTGCCAGCAAATACAATCAAGCAGTAGATAGAGCTAGTGCTTTTGAAATGTTGTCAAAGAAAATACAAAGCAAGACTACTTCGCCAGAAACCGAGGAAGAAACACCAACCAACAAAAACGAAAAATCAACTTTGGAAGAAATGATGAATAGCCCACTTGCCAAACAAGTAGGGCGTACCCTAGTAAGAGAGCTTACTAGGGGCTTGTTAGGTGTTTTGGGCATTGGAGGCAGTCGTAAAAGGTAGCAGTCGCTACTGATTGGTTTATAAAATAGGTACTAAACGTAAATTTTATTTTAGCATCTCCAAAAAGTCAGTTTCTGAAATAATTTTTACACCTAGTTTGGTAGCTTTCTCCAGTTTGGCTGGTCCCATATTTTCGCCGGCTAAGACATAGTTTAGCTTGCCCGAAATAGAAGAAACCACCTTGCCACCGTTGCTTTCAATTTTAACTTTCAATTCATCTCGCTCGAAAAATTGAAACACGCCTGAAATGACAAAAGTATTGCCTTGCAATTTGTCACTTTCCTTAATTACTTCGGTTTCGTTGGTTTGGAACTGCAATCCTGTTGCTTGTAGTTGTGCTACAATAGCAAGGTTTTCTGGTTTGCCAAAATATTCTAGTACACTTTGAGCAATGCGTTCGCCCACTTCTGGGGCTTGACGAAGCTGTTCGTAGGAAGCATTTTTTAAGGCATCAATGTTTTTAAAATAAGTGGCTAGTTTTTCTGCAACAGTGCTGCCCACAAACCTTATTCCAAGGGCAAATAGCACATTTTTAAAAGGCATTTGTTTTGATTTTTCTAAGCCTTGCAACAAGTTGTTTGCAGATTTTTCACCAAAACGCTCCATGGTCATCAATTGCTCAAAAGTAAGCTGGTAAAGGTCTGCAACCGTTTTAAGCAAGCCCAAATTGTACAATTGCTCAATGGTTTCAGTGCCTATGCCATCTACATACATGGCTTTGCGGTGAATAAAATGTTCTATTTTACCCTTTATTTGTGGGGCACAACCCAGCTCGTTTAGGCAGTAATGATTGGCCTCGCCATCTTTTCGCACTAGTGTTGCATGACATTCAGGACAGTGGGTTATAAATTCTATTTTGGCCGCAGTAGGTTTGCGTTTGGCTACATCTACACCAGTTATTTTAGGAATAATTTCACCGCCTTTTTCTACCCATACAGTATCGTGTTCGTGCAGGTCTAGGCGTTCCATCTCGTTGGCATTGTGCAGCGTAGCACGTTTTACTCTAGTGCCCGCAAGCTGCACCGCACTAAGGTTAGCTACTGGCGTTACATTACCGGTGCGACCTACTTGATATTCTACCGATTCTAAAATGGTAGCGACACTTTCTGCCTTGTATTTGTAAGATATTGCCCAGCGTGGCACTTTGGCGGTCATGCCCAAATCATTTTGCTGAGCGTAGCTATTTACTTTTATCACAATGCCATCTGTACCTAGCGGCAGCGAAAATCGTGCTTGTTCCCAAGTTTTTATATAAGTTCCCACATCGTCTATGGAGTTTTTTTTCTCAAAAGTGGCCGACACTGGGAAACCCCATTTTTGTAATTGATTTAGGGCATCGCTATGGTTATTCGCTGGAAGATTGTCGCCAAGCAACGAATATACATAGCAATCTAATTTTCGCTTAGCGACCACACCCGAGTCTTGCATTTTTAACGTGCCAGAAGCCGCATTACGTGGGTTGGCAAGTGCAGCCTCGCCAGTTTCTTCACGTTCTATATTTATTTTTTCGAATTCTTTGTATGGCATAAAAATCTCCCCTCGAACCTCGAAGTATGGAGGAATATTTTCGCCCGCCAAGCTAAGTGGAATGCTGCGAATGGTTTTGGCATTAACAGTAACGTCGTCGCCTTGCACGCCATCGCCACGGGTTACAGCGGTTTTTAATTTCCCATTTTCATAAATCAAACTAATGGCTACCCCGTCAAATTTCAGTTCGCATACATATTCCACATCGTCACCGATAGTTTTCCTTACCCTTTGGTCAAACTCTTTTAACTCTTCCTCATTATACGTATTGCCCAGCGATAGCATGGGGTAGGCATGCACTACCGTTGCAAAAGATTTGCTAATAGTTCCACCCACACGCTGCGAGGGCGAGTCGTCAGTTTTCAGTTCAGGATAATTTTTTTCCAGTGCTATAAGTTCATGCATCAGTTGATCAAACTCAAAGTCTGAAATCTCAGATTGGCTATCTTGGTAATAAAGTTGGTTATGATAGTTGAGTTGTGCAGTTAGTTGCTTCACCCTTGCGGTAGCCGTCTCGATGTTTGAAATCGCACTCATAATGGAATAAAAATATAATATCAGTTAGAAGCTAAATTTACAAAAACTTTTTTCGTAAATGATTTTAACCGTGACATTCTCATGGTCAATATCTAGATGATGTTATTTACTAGGTGGATACAGTATTTCAAAAGTAAAAACTTATTTCACACCAATACAAATCGCAGGCATCTTTAAATTTGGATTGATTTTGATATTGAAATATACTATTAGGCTAAATAGTTATGCTATCTAAATGAATAGTGAAAAAGTTAGAGCACTTTATGCCATTTGCTATATTATCCTCAATATAGTTTGGTAGCATGTTTATAAATAAAAATCTTACAAAAAATACAAAGCATTTGGGGAATATTTTTATTTTTTCATAAATCAAACGAAGTATTGAGATTTGATTTTGAAGTTATTGTTGAGTGATATGCAATTGTATTTTGAGTTTTATTAAAGTTTATAAAACAATTAATTTAAGGTATTTATGTTCTAATTTTTTTTGTTTCATGCAAATATTCGATTTTGGGGTGAATTGCTACACTAAAATTGAGGGCAAGTTTTAGGGGGCTTTGTTGCTCGGCTTCTTCAATACATTTGAAGGCTTTAGGGACAGATAAATCATTTGTGAGCTTAATGATGGGGCGTAATAATATTTCTGTAGTTACATACTTTCCATCTGTATCTTCCAGTTTCACAAAACACTGACTATGATAGGATATTAACTCTAGCTTATTTTGCTCTGCAATTGCTAAATAGGTATTCATAAAACAAGAGGAAACTGCAGCCCCTATCAGCTGGTCTGGCGTCCACTTTTCTTTTTTTTCTTTTGGTGTTATCAGTGGAGAGCACACTTCAATAATTTCTGGTAAACCTGGTGTGCTTAGTACCCCCGTTTTACCAGACTTCCAGTATAGTTCAATCTCATAAAAATATTCGTTCATAAGTTCTCTATTTATAGTTTTTAAAGTTAATAAACATACTATGAGCATAATGATGACGAGACATAGTGTAATAGGTGATATTTGTCAGTTGTTCTGATGTATAGGAAATATATGTTTGGAATGTTGAATGGTCGTAATTTCTATTTAGGGGCAAAATAGATATAGGTTATTCTTTTTGATTTTATAATCATAAAGTTATGGTTGCTGAAGAAAAAAAACTCAAAGTCAAATGTTATCATTGTGGTGATATTTGCCGAGGGAATGAAATTCGATTAGATACTAAACATTTTTGTTGTCATGGCTGCAAAATAGTTTACGAGCTACTGCAAGAAAATCAGATGTGCAACTATTATGATTTGGAACAAACACCGGGCAATAAAGCCAATGATAGTAATGAGTACGCATTTTTAGAAGAAGAATCTATAAGCAATTCAATCCTAAACTTCAAAGAAGGAGATATTTCTGGCGTTACTTTTTATATTCCATCTATTCATTGTACTTCTTGTATATGGTTATTAGAGAACCTTCAGAAATTACATGCCGGAATTATTCAAACACAGATTCAATTCCAAAAAAAGAAACTGGATATCCAATTCAATTCTAAAATTACACTCAGAAAATTGGTGGAGTTGCTGGCATCCATAGGCTACGCACCTCTGATTACATTGAATGGGAAAGAAGTAAATAACCAAACAGCAAATAAAAGCCTTTATTATAAATTAGGAATTGCAGGATTCTGCTTTGGTAATATTATGATGCTTAGTATGCCAGAGTATCTTTCTGTTTTTGATCCGTTCAATGGTGATATCAAAGTATTATTTACTTTTTTAAGTCTTTTGTTGGCACTTCCAGTGTTTTTGTATAGCGCATCAGATTATTTTTCTTCTGCCTATAGGGCTATAAAAACAAGGGTTGTAAATATTGACCTTCCTATAGCCTTGGGATTGACGGCGGCTTTTACTCAAAGTGCTTATGAAATTATCTCATCAACAGGACTAGGTTATTTGGACTCGCTTACAGGACTTATATTTTTTCTGTTGATAGGCAAATGGTATCAGGCTAAGACTTACGCAGCTTTGTCTTTTGACAGAGACTATAAATCCTATTTTCCCTTGGCAGCTTGTAGAATTAAAGATGGTGCTCAAAGTTATGTGGCTTTACAAGATTTGAAGCCTGGAGATGAATTATTGATAAGGAATGAAGAAATTATACCTGCCGATGGAATTGTGGTAGAAGGCAGAGCCAGTATAGACTATAGCTTCGTAACTGGCGAGTCTAGACCCATTACAAAAGCTGTTGGAGAGCTTATATTTGCTGGTGGAAAACAAAAGGGCACTTCTTTAAAAATTAAACTTCACAAACCAGTATCTGAAAGTTATCTTACTCAGCTATGGAATAAAGATTCATCAAAGCCCATATTTAGTGGTCTAGAAGAGTTTACTAATACATTTGGAAAATATTTTACAGTTGCTGTATTACTTATTAGCCTTTGTACATACCTCTATTGGTTTGGTAAAGATCAAAGCACAGCTATATATGCTGCCGTTTCGGTACTGATTATATTTTGCCCTTGCACATTGGCACTGGCTATACCTTTCTGTTTTGGCAGGGCAATGAATATATTAGGTAAAAATGGTTTGTATATCAAAAATACACAGACCATTGAAAAATTAGCCAATAATGATACTATAGTTTTTGATAAAACGGGAACATTGACGGTTGCTGGTGCTACCAAAATTGACGATGATACTGTGCTAACAGAGAGCGAAAAAATATTCATCAAATCTATAACAGCACATTCTACACATCCGCTCTCCAAGGCGATTTATGATTTTTATAAGGATTTTTCTACCTGTGCGTTGAGTAATTACAGGGAAATAGTTTCCAAAGGTATAGAAGCAGAGATAGATGGAAAAAGAATAAAGATAGGATCTGCTGAATACATAGGCTTAGCCAAGACTTCTGACCATAAGCATACTTCTGTTCATATACAAATAGATGGAGAATATAAAGGCTGCTATAGATTTACCAATATTTATAAGCCCAATATGGATAAAGTCCTTGGTAAATTAAATAAGAATTTTGAACTACATCTACTATCGGGTGATAATGATGCGGAGAAAGGTTATTTAGCCCAGTATTTCAATACCGAAAGAATGCATTTCTCACAGACGCCCCATGATAAACTTAATTATGTAAAAGCATTGAACCATCGTCATAAAGTAATGATGATAGGAGATGGGCTGAATGATGCAGGTGCTTTGAGACATAGCTATTGTGGAGTAAGTATTATTGAAAAGAATGGATCATTCTCCCCCGCCTGCGATGCTATGCTGGAGGCCGACTCTTTTGATCGGCTACCCAACTTCATAAGGTTTGCCAAAGCTTGTGTAAACAGGGTGTATTGGAGTATAGCTATTTTTATGATATACAACTTTACTGGGCTTTATTTTGCAGCACAAGGAAGCTTAAAGCCACTTGTAGCAGCTATATTAATGCCAATGAGTTCAGTTTCAGTAGTAATATTTGTAAGTATAGTAGCACCTCGTCTAGAGAGCATAAATAAGAAATCATAGGTAGAAAGTAAAAACTGATATTAATCATCTATGGTGTTGCTTCCACTCATTACTAATTAATCCGAATGCACATTTATTTGTGCAATAAAACAAAATAACATGAGTGTAATCATCTTATTGGTATGCTTTAGTCTGCTGGTAGCAGGGTCGTTTTTGGGAGCTTTCTTATGGGCTATCAAAGACGGTCAGTATGAAGACGAATTATCACCCTCGGTGAGGATGTTATTTGAAAATGAAATAAAGGAAACAACAAACACAAACAATAAATAATATGCAATTAGAAAAGTTCTCTTACGACAACACCATCGTCAGAAATTTCGCTTATGCCACCATGATTTGGGGTGTAATAGGGATGTTGGTTGGCCTCACGGCAGCACTTCAGTTAGCTTGGCCTAGCTTAAATTTTGGTCTTGAGTTTATTTCCTTTGGGAGAATAAGACCCCTTCACACCAATGCGGTGATTTTTGCTTTTGTGGGTAATGGAATCTTTACTGGCTTGTATTATTCTTTACAAAGGCTTTGTAAAGCAAGGATGTATAGCGATTTGCTAAGCAAAATAAATTTCTGGGGTTGGCAGTTAATCATTGTTTCTGCGGTATTAACACTGCCCTTCGGAATCACTACCAGTAAAGAGTACGCAGAATTAGAATGGCCTATAGATATTGCGATTACACTAATCTGGGTAGTTTTTGGTTGGAATATGTTTGCTACTATACTTACTAGGAGAGAGAAGCACTTATACGTAGCGATTTGGTTCTATATAGGTACTTTTGTTACTGTTGCTGTTCTTCATATAGTAAATTCATTTGAGTTACCTGTGTCTTTCTTCAAGAGCTATAGCTGGTATGCTGGTGTTCAAGATGCCTTGGTTCAGTGGTGGTATGGACATAATGCGGTCGCATTCTTCTTAACTACTCCCTATTTGGGATTGATGTACTACTTTATCCCCAAGGCTGCCAATAGACCAGTATATTCATATAGGTTATCCATTATCCATTTTTGGGCTTTAATTTTCTTATATATTTGGGCTGGGCCTCACCACTTGCTGTACACCGCACTTCCAGACTGGGCTCAGTCACTTGGGGTAGTTTTTTCTGTAATGTTGATTGCACCTTCATGGGGTGGCATGTTGAATGGATTGCTTACCCTAAGAGGTGCCTGGGATAAAGTACGTGATGATGCGGTGTTGAAATTTATGGTTGTAGCTGTAACAGCCTATGGTATGGCTACTTTTGAAGGCCCTATGCTTTCGCTGAAAAATGTAAACGCCATCAGTCATTTTACCGATTGGACAGTGGCTCACGTGCACGTAGGAGGCTTAGGTTGGAATGGTTTCTTGACCTTTGGAATGCTTTATTGGTTATTCCCCAAACTGTTCCGTGTAGAACTGTTCTCAAAAAAACTAGCAAACTTCCATTTCTGGATTGGTACTTTGGGCATCATTTTCTATGCACTACCCATGTATTGGGCTGGTTTTACCCAAAGCCTAATGTGGAAAGAGTTTACAAAAGAAGGATTATTAGCATATCCGAATTTCTTAGAAACAGTAACTGAGATACGCACAATGTATATGCTCAGGGCTTTAGGAGGGGCAATGTACATAGTGGGTACTGTAGTAATGGTTTATAACCTATTCAAGACAGCAGCAGCAGGATCTTTTTTAGCTAATGAAGAAGCCACCGCTCCTGCTTTACACCCCGAAGCTAAAGACAGCCAAGAGCATTGGCATAGGGTTATTGAGCGTCGTCCTATACAAATGATGATTTTTAGCTTAATAGTTATACTTATAGGTGGTTTGGTTGAAATGATTCCTACGTTCTTAGTAAAATCTAATATACCTACCATCGCTAGTGTGAAGCCTTATACTCCGCTAGAGTTGCAAGGCAGAGACATTTACATCAAAGAAGGTTGTAATAATTGCCATTCTCAAATGATTAGACCATTTAGAAGCGAAACAGAACGCTATGGTGAGTATTCAAAAGCAGGTGAATTTGTTTATGATCACCCACACTTATGGGGGTCAAAGAGAACAGGTCCAGATGTGCATAGGGTAGGCGGAAAGTACCTCGACTCATGGCACTACAATCACATGCTAGATCCACAAACTATGTCTCCAGGTTCTATTATGCCTACATACCCTTGGCTGTTTGAAAAAGATATAGACACTAGCACCACAGCAAGTAAAATAGTTGCTATGAGAACATTGGGTGTGCCATATTCAAAAGGATACGAGAGGCAGGCCAATATAGACTTTATGAAGCAAGCTAATCAGATAGTAGCCAATCTAAAAGAAGCTGGTATAGAAGTGAAAAGTCAAAGAGAAATTGTAGCACTGATAGCCTATCTACAGAGATTAGGAACAGACATTAAAGTAAAAAACAAAGAAGTAAAATAACGAAGCTATGTTAAAATTTATAAAATATCACTTAACGTCCATTGGGCATATTGAAATATATCCTTTGATATCTTTCGTTATCTTCTTCTTGTTCTTCCTGGCTGTTCTCGCCATGGTATTTAAGAGCGACAAGAAATTTATATCAAAAATGCAAAATCTTCCATTAGAAGATTCCACCAATAGATTTGAATAAAATATGAAAAAGACATCTCAACTATATTTTAGAAACCTATTTGTAGGTCTCAGCATTTTCTTTTCTTCACAAGCCTTATCGGCAAATGAAGTGGTTGCCAACGTGCCATCTAGTGTAGATTATATGACCATAATCATCTATGTGTTGCTGAGCATCATATTGCTTTCAATGTTATTTATCTTAAATACGCTTAGAACATTTATCCATATTTATGATAACAAGCCCGAGAAAGCCTCTGTTCCTTTATTTTCAGGGTTAATGAAATCGTTGACAAATGCTGTACCCATCGAGAATGAGGAATCTATATTGACAGATCATGAATATGACGGTATCCGTGAGCTAGACAACAACTTGCCTACGTGGTGGAAGTATATGTTTTATGCAACTATTGTATTTTCATTTGCCTACATCTACTATTTTCATTTTAGTGGTACTAATTTATCTCAAGCAGCCGAATATGAGCAAGAAGTAGCTCAGGCAGAAAAAGATATAGAAGAATATAGAAAAACAGTGGCCAATAGTATTGACGAGTCCAATGTAACCCTTCTTGCTGATGCCAAGGGGTTAGAAAATGGTAAGAAAGTTTTTTTACAAAGTTGTGCTGCTTGCCACGGAACTGCTGGAGAAGGCGGGGTGGGGCCTAACCTTACAGATGAATATTGGTTGCATGGGGGAGACATAAAATCCATATTTAAAACCATTAAATACGGTGTTCCTCAAAAGGGAATGATTTCTTGGAAGGCTCAGCTTACTCCAGTGATTATGCAAGAAGTGGCTAGTTTTATCACTACGCTTAAAGGAACAAATCCTGCAAATGGAAAAGCTCCACAGGGAGACAAATACGAGGGGAAATAGAATTAACTTAAAAATTTAAGTTGTGGCGATAGATAATCACAATAATATTTATGCAGAAGAAGACCAATCCTTCAGGGATTCTATAGCTACTGTAGATAAAAATGGTAAAAGAATTTGGCTATACCCCAAAAATTCAAAAGGTAAGCTGACCAATTACCGTCAATTGTTGTCGATATTTTTTATTGCCCTCATGATTGCTGGTCCATTTATAAAAATAGCTGGCGAGCCAATACTATTATTAAATATTATAGAGCGAAAATTTATCATCTTCGGTAAGATTTTTTGGCCTCAAGATTTTCATATATTCCTTTTGGTGATGATTGCTTTTGTAATATTTATAGGTTTATTTACAGTTATTTATGGAAGAGTCTTTTGCGGTTGGGTGTGTCCACAAACTATTTTTATGGAATCTGTATTTCGAAAAATTGAATACTGGATAGAAGGAGATTGGAAATTTAAAATAGCACTGGACAAAGCACCTCTTGATGTAAGTAAATTTTTAAAAAAAGCACTAAAGCATATCGTTTTCTTTAGCTTATCATTTTTGATAGCCAATATTTTCTTGAGTTATATTTTGGGGGTAGATAAGCTGATAAAGTTAGTAAACGAAGGCCCAGCAGCACACACAGGAGCTTTGATAGCTTTGATAGTTTTTTCTGCTGCTTTTTATGGAGTTTATGCTCGTTTCAGAGAGCAAGTGTGTACCACCATCTGCCCGTATGGAAGGTTGCAGGGCGTACTTCTCGATAGAAATTCCTTCGTAGTGATTTATGATTTTATAAGAGGAGAAAATAGAGGCAAACTTAAAGCGAGAGAAAATAGAGCCGAAGTAGGCAAAGGCGATTGTATTTCTTGCCATCACTGTGTAGATGTGTGCCCTATGGGGATAGACATTAGAAATGGTACGCAAATGGAATGTACCAATTGCACTGCATGTATTGATGCTTGTAATCATATCATGAAAAGTGTGGGTTTTAAAGAAGGTTTGATAAGAATAGATACAGAGGCAAGTGTCGCTGAACGTAAGCCTTTTACATTTACACCAAGAATTATAGGATATACCGCCATCTTGATGGTGTTAATAGCAATCATTATTTCCCTACTCGTATTTCGATCAGACATAGAATCTACCATGCTGAGAACTCCTGGAGTAATGTACCAAACACTACCAAACAATAAGATTAGTAATCTTTATCAAATAAAAATGATCAACAAGACTAGTAGAGAAATAAAAGTAGATATAAAAATAACTTCCACCGTAGGAAAATTAAAACTAGTAGGAAAAAATTTGGTTATACCCTCTCAGGGTACAGCCCAAACGGCAGCATTCATCATACTCGATAAAGAAGACATCAAAAAATTTAAAACAGATATAAAACTCAAAGCTTTCGAGGGAGCTAGGGAATTAGATGATTTTAGTACCACCTTTATTGGACCTTTAAATAATTAAATATGAGCTGGGGATATAGAATAGCAATACTTACAGGAAGTTTTGTACTGTTTATGACAGCGATGGTAATCAGTGCATTTCGTCAAAACTTTGATTTGGTCACTGAAGATTATTATGGTCGAGAGCTAGTTTTTCAACAGCAAATAGATAAACAACAAAACCAATCTACACTGACCACTGAATTTACTTATGTTGTAAATGATTCTATAGTAAGTGTAATTTTCCCCAATGAACTCAAAGGGCAAAAAATAGTTGGCAAAATGCTTTTCTTTAGACCTTCTGATGCCAAGAAAGATTTATTGATAGATATTGAACTTAAAGATGGTGTACAAAATTTTTCTAAGGAATTATTTTCCCTGGGGATGTACAAGCTGCAAATTGACTACGAGACAAGTACAAAAAAATATTTTGAAGAAAAACAAATCATGATTCCATGATAGCCACCACTGGTTTTGTGATAGGTCTTTTGGGAAGTGTGCATTGCTTGGCAATGTGTGGGCCTATAGCTATGGCACTTCCAGTAAGAACCAATAATATTTACGTAAAAATTACCAAGTATCTTGTTTATAATATGGGTAGATCTATTACCTACGCCATTTTGGGTTTACTCATAGGTATTGGTGGACAGTCTTTGATATTCAATGGTATGCAGGAGTTATTTTCAGTATTATCGGGAATATTAATCCTATTGACTGTTGTATTTGTATATCAGTTGTCTTCTTTAAGTCCACTAAGGAAATACAGTGCCTGGATAAGAGAACAACTAAAAAGCAGTTTACAATTCTATTTGAAAAGAACAGGTGTGTGGGCTATGTTTATGATAGGCTTGCTGAATGGATTGCTTCCTTGCAGTATGGTTTATGTAGCCCTTGTGGTAGCAATGTCTATGGGAAACACATGGAGTAGTGCATGGATGATGTTTTCTTTTGGGCTTGGTACTATCCCAATGATGCTATCAGTAGCGGTATTCTCTCAAAAAATAAGTCAATCTGTTAGGGCTAAGTTTCATTATATCACTCCTATCATGGCTGTGGTAGTTGCTGTAATATTGATTTGTAGGGGTATTAATCATTATCATACCCATCAAATGAGTAGTGCCAGCAAATCTTGTGTAGGCATTAACATTAATCCTTAGTAAATTAATTAATTATAAATATGATTATTCTATATTTCTTCATTGCACATTGGTACTTATCCCTTTTAGCACAAACCTTCTTTTTGCATCGTTATGCGGCACATCAAATGTTTACCATGAGTCCATTTTGGGAAAAGGTATTTTATGTAATGACTTATGTATTTCAGGGGTCTTCTTTTCTTAGTCCTCACGCTTACGGGGTAATGCATAGGTTGCATCATGCTTATGCCGATACAGAAAAAGACCCACATTCTCCCTCATTCTCTAAAGGGTTGATAGATATGATGTGGAAGACTAAAAATATATACAACGATATATTGAACAAAAGAGTGGATATTGAGGCAAAATTCTACAAAGGCGTTCCTTATTGGGCATTTATAGAAAAACTAGGCGACCAATGGATATCTAGGCTTGCTTGGGGTACTTTTTATGCCCTATTCTATATCAAGTTTGCTACTGCTTGGTGGATGTTTTTATTATTGCCCATACATTTCCTCATGGGGCCAGTACACGGAGCGATTATCAACTGGTTTGCCCATAAATATGGTTATATCAATTTCAAAGTAAATGATACAGCCAAAAACTTATTGCCTTTCGATTTTTTGATGATGGGAGAGGGCTACCACAACAATCACCACAAACTAGGAGGAAGAGCAAACTTTGGTGTGAAGTGGCACGAATTTGACCCTACCTATCCCTTTATCTTAATGTTGAATTTATGCGGAGTAGTGAAGTTAAAAAAGAATAACGACTTGAATTATATGTAAATAGAGGTGATTTTCTTGTAAGCGTGAAATAGGGGGCTAGTTTTTCATGGAAATAAGTTTATCTATCTTCAAAAGGGTGATAGTGCTACCTGTTATTTGAATAAGTCCTTCCTTTTTAAAATCAGTAATTGTGCGAATGACAGTTTCTTTTGAAGCCCCCACTATATTTGAAAGATCTTCTCTAGAAATGGGCATCGAAAAATTTAGAGTTTCATCGGTTTGATACTTTTCCTTTAAAAGTATCAATGCTTCTGCAACTCTTTTTCTCACAGAACTATAAGCAAGTTTTAATAATTTTTCTTCCTGCTCTAAAATATTGTTTGCAAGCATTTTAATGAATTTATTGGAAACATCTCTATTGTTGTATATTAAAGCCGCAAAATCATCCTTTTGTATAGTGCATAATTCTGTTTCTTCTAGCGTAACTGCTGTTTCGCCATACATCGAGTTTTCAAGCAACTCTATATATCCTATAAAATCTCCTGTATTGTGCAATCCAGTGATAAATTCATTGCCTAGGGTGTCTGTTTTGAAAGTCTTTACTTTTCCCTTATTGATAAAAAATAAAAAATAAGGGTAGGTATCTTGCGAAAACAGGATATGTTTTTTGGGTACTTTAGATGTTCTTTTTTCGTTGGTCAATAGCTGCTCTAGCTCCTTGATTCCTTTCGCTTGGTTTATAAAATCGTGAAGACCTTCTGTGTTTTTTTGAAATTCTTCTTTTATCAATTTATTTTTTCTTAGCCTTATTGCTATAGCATCGAGCAGTTCTAGGTCATCAAATGGTTTGGTCAAATAGTCGTCTGCTCCTAAATTCATTCCTTTTCTAATGTCTTCTTTTTCGGTTTTGGCCGTAAGAAATATGAAAGGTATGGTAGCAGTAGCTGGATTTTTAGACAGCATGTGCAATACCCCAAAACCATCTAATTCTGGCATCATTACATCGCAAATAATTAAATCAGGAATATTTTTTTTAGCGATTTCTACGCCTATTTTACCATTTTCGGCAACCAATACATTGTAGTTTGAAAGTGCTAGAATTTCTGCTGTGTTTTCTCTTACCTCTTTATTGTCTTCTATTATCAGTATTGTTTGCATATTCTATTTTATTTTTTGCTGAATTGTAGGGTAACTTCTGTACCCGTTCCTAGCTGGCTTTTTAGCTGAATAGATCCTCCTAGCAGCTCTACATATCTTTTTACAATGTTTAAGCCCAGTCCTGTACCTTGAATATTACTCACGTTTGTAGCCCTGAAGAATCTGGTAAACAAATGCTCTTGGTCTTCTTTAGAAATACCTATTCCTTCGTCTTTCACCGTTATCACTATGTTTTGCTCATGCTCTGCAATAATCAATTGTATTTTACCTTTCTCTGAATATTTAATGGCATTCGACAGCAGGTTGAGTAGAATGTTTTTTAGTATATTTTTATCCAAATATGCTTCTTCCTTTGCTGTATAGAGGTACTCTAGTTGCAGCGTGGATGGAATCATAGGAGAGAGTTCTTCATTAAGTTCCTCTGCCAATTCTTTGAGGTTAAAATAGCTAGGTCGGTTTGATATTATTCCTTCTTCTAGTTTGCTAAGCGATAGAAAATCGTTTAAAATTACCGTTAAATTCGTTACAGACGATTTGATTCTATGGATATGTTTATCAATTTTTTCCATATCTCCAATCTCTTTGTATTTGCCAATGAGGGCTACCGAAGACAGTATGGTACTAAGTGGTGTTCTAAATTCGTGAGAGGCCAAGGTTACAAATCTAGATTTTAACTCGTTCAGTTCTTTTTCTTTTTCTAGTGCTTTTCTTACCTCAAGTTCGGCTTGTTTTTGCTTCTCATTGGTTTGTTTGAGATTTTTAATCGCCTCGAATAGTTCGGAAGTTCTTAGTTGAACCCTTTCTTCCAGCTCTACATTCAATTTTTTATACGCATTTTCAGCTTCTTTTAATTTGGAGATGTCGTGGATAATGCCTGTAAAAATAACCTTGTCCTGAAGCTGCACCTCGCTTACGCTAAGCAAAAAAGGAAATGTTGTGCCATCCTTCTTTTGCCCCATCACTTCACGTCCAATACCTATAATTTTTCTTATACCAGTTTTTTGATAGTTGCTTATATAATCGTCATGCCTATCCTTGTCTGGGTTTGGCATCAATACTTTAATATTTTGCCCAATTATTTCTTGCGCTTCGTATTGAAAAATCTTTGCAGCAGCAGGATTTATAGATTCTACATTTCCTCGGTTATCAATCGTAATGATTCCATCAATAGCCGAGCCTATAATAGCCTTGAGCCTAGATTCATTGTCAAAAGGGTTTTTCAATTAAATAAAATATTAAAGTATTAAAAAAAAACGCCTGTCGTTTTAATGGTATTGATTTTCAAAAGGTAGATTGGGCATAACCCTTGTACAGCCAAGAGAAATCGCACACATTCAAGCACGCTTACAAATATCTTTATAATATTATAAAAATAGCAATTAAGCAGCATTTATTCTTCTTGGTTTAGTTGCAATTGATGTGGTGTGGCATTGAGCCATCACTATGTTTAGCAAAGCATTACATAGTAAACAAAAGCATATTTGGCAAATGATGCTAATTTCAGTACGGGCATTTCCTATTGCTTACTTTTGCTGGGCTTGTATGTGTTTTTACTATTACCATATTGTACTCTTGTTTATTTTATTAAATATTAATACTTTGCTACATTAAATCTTCTACTAAATGAAAAAAATCTACACACTTTCCATTTTATTTTTATTGGCTCTTCATCATCTTTTTGCTCAGCCTTGCGATGCACCTGGTCCTGGCAATCCACAGATGGGGGCAATGATAGAACCTCAATTTAGCAACCTATGGAAACAAGCCAAAGTAGAGGATAAGCATGGAGAATCTTTTAAAACCACCAATACACCTAGTATTGGCGACGATGGGTGGCTCGTGGATGGAGTAAATCATAATTTTAGATTCTATTGGGACGATATTCAGCCTAAGCTTAAAAATGGCGACATCCTTAAAGTAAGATTCAAAGGAACAATTACCCAAGTAGGTGCAGGCATAGAAGCTTGTGCCGTTCAAAATATTGTTTCAGATGGCACATACACCACTTTTGAAGTAAAGATTACCAATACCAGCAGTCTAAACGGTTTTATTTTTCAGCTAAAAAACCGCTGTACCGATATTCAAATCATGCGACCAGGTTACACATTTGATGACTCTCGGTTGTTGGTAGATGAATATGTGACCCATATTGCCCACTGGGGCACATTACGGTATATGGGGCTACTTTCGGCATACTCAAATTTTGGGCAAACTTGGGAAAAGCGGGTTTCTACTAATGCTCCAGCTTATATTAATCAATGGCAATGGTCTGCTCCACAATGTGATGTCCCACTACCACAATTCCCTAAATTTAGTGAAAATCAACTTCCGTTTAAAAGTTCTTGGGGTACTGATGGCATGTGGTCTCCTGGTGCACCTTGGGAAACGCTTATTGATATATCGAACTACACCAATAAAGACATGTGGATCAACATTCCTGTAATGGCAGATGACAATTATGTGCTACAACTGTCTAAACTGCTCAAGCAAAGGTTAAAACCTACACTGAATGTACATGTGGAAATAGGTAACGAACTATGGAATTTTGGACCACCTTTTATGGGTTTTTATATGCAAAGGCAAATATTGGCAGAGGAATGGAATAGTAAAAATCCAGAAAAATTAAAAATTTTTGGTGGCAGCAATTGCCCAGGTTGTAATTTGCTATCAGCCGAAGAATTATATCCTGGTAATACTTCCCCCAATCGATCTAAC
>JAAFID010000210.1 GCA_013297765.1 Cytophagales bacterium
TTTAATTATGGCTATGCGAATGGTGATAGGTCTGATTTACTTAATCCTAAATATGGAACATGTCATCGATTTTTTTATTTCATGCCATTTGGAGACAGTATAGAAAAATTAGTGTTTTGTCGTCCTAAAAGAGCTTTAGAGCTAGATAAATATTCAGAAGAAAATCGAGAAGATGTAGTACAATCATCTTTAAAATCTAAACCCTAAAAATTATTAGAGTTCTCTCATTAAGGTTTACCGGGCGCAACGCCTCGGAATTGCACACTCGCTTGATTTGTTCCTGCAAAAAATGAAAAAACCTGCCAGTTAATGGTAAATAGTCCTGCCTGCACCATTGTTTTTTAGCTTTGTTTTAGCCTTCTTGCAAACGATCGTTTATGAGAATGGTTTACTGCTTCTGCTCCAGCACGTAATTTCAAGGGCTGGGGATTCTCAATAAATATTCTTGTAACCTTATTCTCAGTTCATTATGATCTTGATGAGTTGTGAGAATAAAAAAAGGTGAACGGATGCTGATTGGCTATGCGCGCGTATCAAAAAATGAGCAAGATCTGGTTTTGCAAATGGCAGAACTCCTGCGAGCAGGCTGTGAAAAGATTTTGAGTGATAAAATCAGTGGTGCACGGATGAGTCGCCCTGGCTTGCAAGACGCCCTTTCCCAAGTTCGCCCTGGGGATACGCTGGTGGTGTGGAAGCTTGATAGATTAGGGCGCAGCGTAAAAGGCTTAATTGAATTGGTCATCATACTTGAAAAAAAGAACGCGCATTTCAAAAGCTTGACTGATCAGATTGATACCAGTACGCCTGCCGGTAGGTTCTTTTTCCATGTCATGGCCAGTCTGGCACAGATGGAACGCGAATTGATTATTGAAAGGACCCAGGCCGGTTTGGCAACCGCACGCCGATTAGGCCGCATTGGTGGAAGAAAAAGAATCATGACAAACAGTAAGATTGAATCGGCTAAAAAGTTGCTGGACAGTGGCAAACTGCCACGTGACGTGGCACGCGATCTCGGCATTTCTGTTGCTACGCTCTATCGATGGGTGCCGGCAGCCGCACGCTTTTAATTAAAAAATAGTACCGTTAGTAAGAGATTAGGAAATTAAAAAGTGAAACGGAAACGGCGCCTTAAAATTTTAACTGAATTAGAGCAGCGCTTGTATTATCAACGCCCTTATTTTAATGAAGAAGAGCGTTATTATTTTTTTAAGCTAAGTGAAGAAGACCGTGCCCTCGTTGAAAATAATTCACCTACTTTAATGATCTATACTATTTTGCAGTTAGGTTACTTCAAAGCGAAGCAGCAATTTTTCAAAGTAAATTACTCAGACATACAAGCGGATTGGACATGGATCCAACGGCAATACATTACACTGCCCATCAATGCTCATAAACTTCCTTCGCGTAATATTCAAGCGGCGATTAAATATAAAATTGCAGCATTCTTCAGCTACCAAATGAATCGTGCCTTGATTAAGGCTTATTTGCAAGAGCAAATTGAGCGTTTAGTATGCCAAACTAATGATCCTGTTATTTTATTTAAAGAGCTATTTTTAAGTTTAAAACAAAATAAAATGGTCTTGCCAGGCTACACAACGATGCAAGACATTATCAGTAAAGCCTCTACGGCAGAAGAAGCAAGACTGTATCAACTTATCGAGCAGCATTTAACTTCTGATATTAAAAATCAATTGGCCGTTTTACTAAACAATGACGATGAATTAAATAGCCTGCGTGAAATCAAAAAAGATTTATCAGGCTTTAATTATAGCGCCATGAAAAAAGAAATTTATCTACATCAATTGAGCCAACCATTGTATGGTTCTGCCAAAACCATGCTACAGCATTTCCAGCTGGCCGAGCAAGCGATTATTTATTATGCCGATTGTATTAACTATTATTCTACCTATGAATTAAGGCGTATGCCTAAAACAAAATGTTACCTCTATTTGTTGTGCTATATTTATTATCGTTACCAGCAGATGAATGATAACTTGATTCAAGCCTTCATCTATCATGTGGATAAAATTAAAAAGACAGCAGGTATTCATGCTGCCAAGCTATTTTCACAGCAACAAAAGACATTATTGGCTGATCCAAAATCCATTGGCATATTGATTGGTAATTATGCGAATGAGCCCTTATTAAAATTAAACAAGAAATTCAATGAAGTTGCCAAAGAAGCTTATCAATTAATGCCAAAAGAAATGATTGCCCAGGTATCACAGCAAATGATTAAGCAAGCCAACTATCAAACTGAATTAGAATGGCGATATTATCATGAGCATCGTCAATATATGGAATTAAATTTACGACCTATTTTTAAAGCGCTGACTTTTCAAGCGGATAAAAAGGCCCATCCTCTTATAGAAGTAGCCACCTTTTTGAAAGCCGTATTTGCGAAAGGGACCACGATAACTAAAGTGCCCTCTATCCAATTTCCAAAAAGAGCGATTCCCAAAAAATTCAAAGAAATTATTCTGGATACTAAAGGAAACGTGAAGCCCTATCAGTATGAATTCTTAGTATATTACAAACTTAGAGAATATCTTGTTAAAAACATTATTTATCTTAATGATTCTGTGCACTATAAAAGCTTTACTGAAGATGCTAAAACCAACTTTATTTCCAAAGAAACTAAAGAAATGCTCGTAAAAAAAATGAATAAGCCAAAATTGCTTGTCCCTATTAAAGATCGCCTTCTTGAACTAGAGCAAGAAGTTGAAGCACTCTATGTTGAGGTTAATCAAGCCATCGCCAGTGGCCAAAATAAGCAAATTAAAATTAAAACGATCAACGGCGAAACTAGCTGGCGCTTAAAATATCCTGCCGCAGAACCAGAATTCAATCATAAATTTTATGAAAAATTACCTATCGTTAATATTGCCGATGTGCTGGATTTTGTTAATGGTGAATGCCACTTTATGGAAACATTCAAACATTTTAGAGTGAAAAAATTAAGAGGCGAACTGGATTACCAAGCCATTAAAGCTGTCTTAATTGCAGAAGGAACGCGCCAGGGCATTTACAAAATGGCCAATCAATCGAATTTAAAGGTGGAAACATTACGACGGAACAAACAAAATTATGTGTGTGCCAAAACGATTAAAAATGCTTGCAAGAAAATTATTAAAAAAATGAGTGACCTTCCCATTGCTCAATACTATATGATTCAAGGCAAACATTTTTGTAGTCTGGATGGTTCCAAAAAAGGCACCGCGAAAAAGACGGCCCAATCACGCCATTCGCCAAAGTATTTTGGGTTAGCACGTGGCTTATCTGTCATGGGGATGCTCATGGATAATATACTCGTTAATAGTGATTACATTAGCTGCAATGAATATGAAGGCCATCAAATTTATGATCTCTATTTCAACCACGATGCGGACTTTGATCCTGATGTCATTGCCATGGATACGCATGGCTCCAACCAATTTAATTTTTGCTTATTTGATGCCATCGATATACAACTGGCCATTTGCTATAAAAATATTTTTGAGAAATCAAAGCAGCTTTGTGGTTTTAAGTCACTTGAGCATTATGAAGGCATGCTGATTAAACCGAGCAAAAAAGCGAATACGGCTTTAATTATCAAGCAAGATAATGCTATCCTTGACATACTGCTTGCCATATTAAGTAAAACAACTAAACAAAGTGTTTTGATTAAAAAGCTTTGTCACCATGGTCGAAAGACAGAACTTAAAAAAGCGGCTTGGGAATATAATAATATTTTCTGTACACGTTTCTTACTTAATTATATTCATGATCCTGTTCTACAAAAAAGTGTTAGAATGACTTTAAACCGTGGAGAAGCTAGTAATAAATTTTATAATACCATTGTGAAAGTAGGTGGTAAAAAATTCAAAGGAAAATCAGAGACACAACTTCGACTTGAGAACCAGGCCACACGTCTTTTGATGTTGATCATCAGTTTTTATAATATGTATATCTTGTCTGCAGCGATTGATCAAAAGCAAGCACAAAAAGATGATAAGGCTGTCAAAATTTTGGCAAATATATCCCCCATGGCGACACAACATCTAAATCTTTCCGGAATGTATTATTACGGAGATGGTGCAGGTATTAATATCGATAATATCATCACCGCCTTGACCAAAGCGGCAGATAACTTTTTCAGCAAAAAGAAAAAAGATATTCAAAAACCAACCGCTAATCAAAAGAAGCTGGCCAAGCGATAGTCTTTTTGGGTTGATCCAAAGGGTGTGTAATGCTCCAATCAACGTCATGGCTATCAGCAACAAAGACCTCGTGTGCACTTTCGAGGCGTAGCGCCCGGTAAACCATTAAGGAGAACTTTTTTAAAAAGGCTAAGTACATCGATTTTATAAATTATTCTTGAAAAGAAAAATAAAGATATCTACCAGATTTTAGGATTAAATATTAACTTAATTAATCTTGCCAAAAGTTTTTAAACCTTTGTGGTGATAGCTCGGTGTAAATAACGGTATTTTTGATATTGGCATGTCCCATATAACTTTGGATGGCACGAGTGTCTTCACCGCGGTTAGCTAGATAAAAGCCGGTGCTATGACGCAGCATATGGGGATGGATAGTAAAAGGAAATTGTGCAGCTTTACCAGCACGGGCTATGATATGGTGTACTGTGCGCGAGGTTAAAGGCGCTTTGTTTTCAGAGGTAAATACATAGGGACTATTTGGATATTGCCGTTGCAGTTGTCGTAATATCCGCAGTTCTGCACCCCGAATAGGATGAGTAGAAGGCAATCCATGCTTAATGCGTCGTACATGGAGAAACCCTTTTTTTAAATCAATTTGATCCCAGCGGAGTGCAATTAATTCACTAACACGGAAAGCATGACGGAACATGAGCATAACCATGGCTTCATCGCGTATAGGATGCCGCCCTTGCTGGCCAGCAGCTTTTTGGAGCTTTTGG
>JAAFID010000211.1 GCA_013297765.1 Cytophagales bacterium
CAATGCGTTTTCAAATAGGTTTTTTTACTTTTGGTTACTTTCTTTTTAGATTTTTTCTGTCTTTTTGCAATGATTTTCTCGGTACGTTTGCGGGTAAGGTCGTCTATTTTCTTTTGCTCTTTTTTTGCTTTTTCTTTCTTTTTCAAATATGCTTTTTCCTCTTTGGTAAGTGCTGGTTTGTTTGATTCTTCCAAATCTTCTTGTGTTTTGCCTTCTACTAGTGCATCTAGATTTTTCTTTTTCTTCTTGCGTTTCTTGCCCGACCCCACCTCTTCATCGCTACTTTGAAGCGATTTAGAATCATCATGCTCTCCTACTTCTTGTTGTGGCTTGGGGCTTTCTTCCGACTGTGCTTGTGCTTGATGGCATACTATCCAAAGCAAAGTAATAGCGGAAGCGAGGGCAAGGAGTATTTTTTTCATCAATGATAAATTAGGCTTCAAATAAAAATCTCGAATTGAAAATAGAGATTTACATTTCAAAGATATATAATAATATTCTTTTGTGGGCAAAAGACTAGTACAACCTTATACTATAAAATATTGGACAAGGGTTAGCGAATATTGTCTTTAAAAATAATAGTATTTAAAATTTCAAATTGTGCATAATTCTTAAAGGAGAAATGACATATTTGAAGTCGAACAAAATCGTATGTACCGCCGCTTCTATTTTTCAATGGTTTTAACTTTAATCTTACAGCTTTTGTGTTGTACAGTTGGCATAGTTTGCGGGCAAGAGCAAATATCAAAGAGTTTACTTTGGGAAATAAGCAATGCACATACAAATCAAAAATCTTACTTGTACGGCACTATTCATGTGCAAGACCAGCGGGTATTTGCCTTTGGCGATTCTGTAATGATATGTTTTGAGCACTGCCAGCAATATGCGGGCGAAATAGTTGTCGATAATATTGATGCTAAAACGCTTGCTCCACAACTACTTTTGCCAAAGGGGCAATCGCTTAAAGGGCTTATCGGGAAAAGCTATTTCAAAAAAATTAAAATACACTTACGCCAACATCGAATGGGTAGATATGGGCTAGTAGTAAATAAAATTAAGCCATTTATGGTCATTGCATTGCTATCGCAGGCCAATTTGCCTAAAGAGAATTCATTGATACTAGATGATTATTTGCAGCAACTGGCTAGAAAAAAGAAAATGCAAGTAGTAGGGCTAGAATCGGTAGCAGAGCAAATGGATGCTGTAAATAAAATACCGCTAGAAAAACAAGCAACCATGCTAAAATTGACCATAGACAGCCTCAGCAATACTAAGCAAGACAAAGACAAAGGTTACGAAGAAATGTTAAAAATTTATCTTGACCAAGACATAGAGCAATTGCAAGCCTTCGCTGAATCGGATGATGATGATGGACTGAGTACCGAATTTGTAAACCATATTTTGCTAGAACGCAATAACCGCATGGCAGAGCGTGTGATAGGTTTAATCCAATCAAAAAAAACATTTGTAGGCGTAGGTGCAGCACACTTAGCTGGCAAAGAAGGAATTATTGCTTTACTAAAATCAAAAGGATATACGTTGCGACCAATAACCGCAGCATTTTTAACAAAATAAAAAATTATTAAGTACTATAAAAAATGTCAGAATTTCACATTGAAAAAATTGCCAAAGAATTGGCATTAGGTGCAAAATATGTATCGGCCACAGTTGCCTTGCTCGATGAGGGTGCTACTGTGCCATTTATTTCTCGATACAGAAAGGAAGTTACTGGTTCGATGGATGAAGTAGCCGTTGCGGCAGTAAGAGACCGCATAGAGCAACTGAGAGATTTGGACAAACGTCGTGCAGCCATATTAAAATCTATACAAGAGCAAGAAAAGCTAACGCCTGAGTTGGAAGCCAAAATCAACAAGGCAGAGACAATGCTTGAGCTGGAAGACATTTACTTGCCCTACAAACCGAAGCGACGCACAAAGGCTACCATAGCCAAGGAGAAAGGACTAGAGCCATTGGCAACGTTAATTTTTAATCAAGAAAATGTGGATTTGACTGCAGAGGCAAACAAATTTATCAATACAGAAAAAGAAGTAAACACACTGGAAGATGCCCTAGCAGGGGCAAGAGATATTATTGCAGAGTGGGTTAATGAACATCAAGAATGCAGGGCAAGCGTACGGACTTTGTTCTTAAATAAAGGTGTGTTCAAATCAAAAGTAATGAGTGGCAAGGAAACCGAAGGAGAGAAGTTTAAAGATTATTTTGAATGCGAAGAAGCGGTAGCAAAAGCCCCATCGCACCGTGTGCTTGCCATGCGAAGGGGAGAAAAAGAAATGATATTAATGCTTGATATTGTGCCACCTGAAGAAGAATGCTCGGAAGCTATGGAAAGCTTATTTGTAAAAGGAAAAAGTGAAAGTGGCGAACAGGTAAAACTAGCTATAAAAGACTGTTTTAAAAGGTTGATGAAGCCATCAATAGAAACAGAAATACGAATGATTTCAAAGAAAAAAGCAGACGAAGAAGCGATCAAAGTATTTGCAGAAAACATGAAATTGCTTTTGCTCGCTGCACCACTGGGGCAAAAAAATGTGCTGGCGATAGACCCAGGCTTTCGTTCGGGCTGTAAGGTGGTAGCACTAGACAGGCAAGGAAAATTATTGGAATTTAATGCTATTTACCCACACGAGCCACAAAGAAAAACCTCAGAAGCCACTGCCATGATTAGGTTAATGTGTCAGAAATATGACATTGAAGCTATCGCCATTGGCAACGGTACTGCGGGTAGAGAAACAGAGCAGTTTGTGCGCACTACAGATTTGCCAAAAGAAATTCAAATTGTGATGGTGAATGAAAGTGGCGCTTCTATTTACTCGGCTTCTGATGTGGCTAGGGAAGAATTTCCCGACCAAGACATTACTGTACGTGGGGCGGTGTCTATAGGCCGTAGGCTGATGGATCCATTGGCAGAGTTGGTAAAAATTGACCCTAAATCTATTGGCGTAGGGCAATACCAACACGATGTAGATCAGGGTTTGCTAAAACAATCGCTAGACGATGTAGTAATTAGTTGTGTGAACAGAGTAGGCGTAGAACTTAATACTGCATCTAAAGAAATTCTCACTTACGTTTCAGGACTAGGGCCACAGTTGGCCAAAAATATTGTAGAATACAGAAATCAAAACGGAGCATTCAAATCTAGGTCTGAAATAAAAAAAGTGACCCGCATGGGTGAAAAGGCTTATGAGCAAGCTGCTGGTTTCTTACGCATTCACAATGCAAAAAATCCCTTAGATACGAGTGCAGTACACCCCGAAAGCTATGTTTTGGTAGATCAAATGGCCAAAGACTTGCAGTGTAGCGTTACAGAATTAATGCAGTCGGAAGAATTGAGAAAAAAATTAGACCTAAAAAAATACGTAAGCGAAAAAGTAGGCTTACCTACACTTACCGATATTGTGAGTGAACTTGCCAAACCTGGTCGTGACCCTAGGGAACAATTCGAAGCATTCCAATTTATGGAAGGCGTGCAAGAAGTAAAAGATTTGCGGGTAGGCATGGAGTTGCCTGGCATTGTGACCAATGTGACTAAATTTGGAGCATTTGTAGATATTGGAGTTCATCAAGATGGATTAGTGCATGTGAGCCAACTTGCCGACCGCTACATAAGCGATGCCTCAGAAATAGTGAAGGTACAGCAAAAGGTGATGGTAAAGGTGGTAGAGGTAGATATAGACCGCAAACGCATTGCTTTAAGTATGAAGCTAGGTAACACCAATGTTCCGAAAAGTAAAAAGTCCCCAACAGCATCAAAATTAAATGAACCAGAGCCAGAAGGCAGTATGCAAGACAAATTAAAAATGTTGATGGGGAAGTTTAAGTAGGAAGATGCAAGGACTTCAATGAGATGTCAGTCGTTATTTTTCTTTTAAAATCGCTAACATGTAAAGGGTAAAATTGGTAAATCATAAAAACAGTTTGCAGATAAGCTATATTAAAATAAAAAATAAGAATAGTCTTTTCTATTTGAGAGTGGCTAACAAAGAACACATTGACACCATTGGCCATAAGATGAGGTAAAAAAAACTGGTCTAGGTGATTTCCCTAGTAGAAATCAAAAAATATCTTTAAGTGTAGTGCATGGCAAAAAAATCAGCTCATTTATTCTCAGCAACTATGCCTTTATAGGTATAAAATCAGGTAAAAATGTGTTTTCGAAGCCATTATTAGCAAGCAATTCTTTGATAAGGTTGCAAGAAATTACGGATATTTATAATTTGTTAAAATTGTTTAACTTGAAAAACCAATTTAATGCTCAATTCAAATTAGGTATTAAACTTGCCTAATATTCCTTTATCAATTAATACAATATGAGATTATTTACCATTTCTTTTCTCCTTTTTTGCAGTATTTGCATTACATCAGTTTATAGTCAATCAGAATCCGATTCTTCTTTTTCTAATGCTACCCCTACCCTTGCTAAAAAAGAAATTAAACCCAGCTACACCGTATGGAAACCCAATGGAATAGGGATAAAGTATGGAGCAAGTAGTGTGTGGCTTACCTACAAAAGATATTTTCCAAAATTTGCATTGGAAGCAAACATAGGTTATTACGCCGGGGGCACTTTGGGTTTTATACCTCGAGTGCAGGTAAATTTTATCAAGCAATACAACATAGCTGCCATTGAAAATCTACAATGGTATTGGGGTCTTGGGGCTCATTATCAAGCTGCTTCGCAACCTTATTTTGAAGTAGGGCCAAATATCTTGGCTGGTATAGAATATAATATTGTTGATTGGCACACCTCTATATATTTCGATTTTGGCTTGGCTACAGGATATCGAGGCAAAAATAAACCAGGTTTTGTATACGAATGGCCTGGCAGTGCTGGTATTAGGTTCAG
>JAAFID010000212.1 GCA_013297765.1 Cytophagales bacterium
GGCTGGGGCTGGCAAAAGGCATTTAAACTAACGCCTTCAGATTCTACAGAAATAATGGATACCTACAAAAAAGTGTTTTATGAAATGCTTCCCAATGCCATTAAAGAACACGATGGCACACATGCCTACTGGCCATCATCGCCAGGTGGTGGGTACGAATGGGATAAATTTCAAAACCCAAAATCGGGCGATGTGCATGACTGGACTATCTGGTTTGGCAGGGCTTCATTTGCAGACATGGTGGCCAAAAAACAACGTTTTGTAAGTGAATATGGTTTGCAATCATTTCCCGAAATGAAAACCATCAAATCTTTTTCAAAGACTGAAGATTGGGCTTATGATTCCTACCTATTCGACTACAAGCAACGCAGCATGATGCCTTGGTTTGGCAATGATAAAAAGGGTAACGTGACCAATGGCAATGATATGATTGTGGAGTACATGGAAAGGTATTATAAAAAACCAAAGAACTTTGAAGCTCTTGTGTACCTAAGCCAGCTAAACCAAGCTGAGGGTTTGAAATACATGGTACAAGGCCACCGTAGCCACAAACCCTATTGCTGGGGTAGTATGTATTGGCAAATAGACGACTGCTGGCCTACCGTTTCATGGTCAACGATGGATTATTTTTACCGTTGGAAGGCAGCTCATTACTTTGTAAAGAAGGCCTACAAGCCAATCATAGTCAATGCGGTGATAGATTCTTTAAAACAAATTGACTTGCAAGTAATATCTGACGAGATGAAAGATTTTAATGGAGAAATCACCTATACGCTACTTGATTTTAATGGAAAAGAAATTCAACAAAAATCAATGGCGGTAACCTTGAAGCCCAATGAGAGCAAGTCTATCATAAAAATGCCAGTAAAATCTTTCTTAGCCAAATCACCAGTAGATAAAGTGATGCTAAAGGTAACACTTACCAGCGTTGGCAATGTAATAGATAGCGACATATTGTATTTTGATATTATTAAAAATATAGCATTACCTAAACCACAAATTACTACCTCTATTGCAGCCTCTGGCAAGGGTGTAGCAATTACTATTTCCAGCAATGTATTGGCGAAAAATGTGTGTCTTTCTACAGAGAAATTCGAAGGCTTTTTTAGCGACAATTATGTAGATGTAATTCCTGGAATGCCTGTGGTTATTACCTTTGACGGTACTAAAGATATAGATGCTTTAAAAGCTGATTTGAAAATAATGTCGGTTGTGGATACCTACTAAAAAAATGTTTCGATAGACTTTTTTGCTAAAATATTAAGAGATAAAATAGATATTCTATGGCTGTAAAAATTGAAGAAAGCTGGAAACTGCAATTGGCTGGGGAATTTGAGCAACCGTATTTTAAATCTTTAGTAGAATTTGTCAAGTATGAAACGGCTAAACATACCATATTTCCTGCCGGTAAATTAATTTTTAGTGCCTTTGACCATTGCCCTTTCGATGCTACCAAAGTGGTGATTATTGGACAAGACCCCTACCACGGCCACGGACAAGCTAATGGTTTGTGCTTTTCCGTATCGGATGGGGTAGCTATGCCGCCATCTTTAAAAAATATTTTTAAAGAAATAAAATCAGATTTGGGAAACGAACTGCCTCCAACTGGAAACCTAGAGCGATGGGCTGAACAAGGGGTGTTAATGTTAAATGCAACCTTGACGGTACGTGCCAATGAAGCTGGTTCGCACCAAAAAAAAGGTTGGGAAGAATTTACCGATGCCGCCATCAAATTGCTTTCTGATAAAAAAGAAAATTTGGTGTTTTTACTTTGGGGAGCTTATGCTCAAAAGAAAGGTGCTATTATTGACACAGCAAAACATTTGGTATTGAAAGCAGCTCATCCATCGCCATTTGCAGCCCACAATGGTTTTTTTGGATGTGCTCATTTTAGCAAAACCAATGAATATTTGAAATTAAAAGGCAAAAAAACCATTACTTGGTAAACTTCTCATTTTAGATTATTAAAAAAGGGCTTAGCAAATGCTAAGCCCTTTTTTAATTTTATCAATTTTTAGATTACTTGTTTAAACCAATTTTATTGGCATCTGAAACATTATTTTCGTCAAATAACTTTCCAGATTTCAACATTTGCACATGCACAAAATTGCGAGTGCCTAATGCTGTAGTTTGATTATCGTAGCCTAGATAAGAAAATTTAAGATTATAACTTTTAAAGTTTTTTACTTCTATAGTAAATTCTCCATTCATATCGGTAGTAGTACCTGCTAACGTATGATTGCTTTGATTTACCAGCTCTACTGTAACCAATGCAGCAGGTTGTCCATTAGGATCTATTACTTTGCCTGTTACTATTTTCGATTGCCCCGATACCGAAACTGCAATCATAGAAAGCACTAACGTAATAAAAATGAACATTCTTTTTGATGAAATCGAAAAATTAAAAGTTGCTACGTGCATATCCGTAAAAGTTTATTGTTTCTTTATGTGGATAAAAATAATGGAATAAAATTAAAATTAAAAATTAAATGCCAACAAATGAACATATTATAAGAATTTTATAGATTAATATTAGAATAGTACCAAAATCATACTTATAAAAAATAAAATATCATAAGCGAGGAAAAGAACCACCATTCCTTCAAAGGATATTAAAGAAATTAATTTATTAGAATAGAATGGTAAATTAGATTAAAAGTAACTCAGAAATACTGCTAGATTAAACCACCAACTTATGAACTTTTACTTATTTATTTTACTTTCCATACTCACACTACATTTTAAAATTTGCGCACAAGACTATCAGCTTCAAAAAACTACCATAGGCAATGCTCGTGCTATAGAGCTTGCCAAGCAGTCGCCTTTAATTCAAAGTAATTATGAAATGATAATGGCGCATGTGCAAGCAATTAGAAATGAAAATTTACGCCTGCAAACCCTTGATGCGATTAGCAATCCCAAAACTTGCGTGGCACACAGAATAGGCATAACAGAGCGAGATAAAAGAGAGATTATAGATGAATTGAAAAAACAAAACTTAATAGATACCAATGAAGCAACCAAATTTAAAAATGGATTGATTGAGGGACTTTTTCCTAGGCTTAGAAATGAAGGCACACCTTGCCCACAACTGTTACAGACCTTTCAATCGTCGCCAGGCAGTATCATGGGCGACCACCATGCTTACCCTGGGGGGTTGGTGATTCATGAGGCATTTGCATTGTTAGCCGCCATAGATTTAGGCAAAAATTATAAAAAAATATATGGCTCGACCAATGCCGAAGGGCTTCCTGTATTCAAATCAACCAATGACGAAGCTGGGTGGATAGATAACGATGTTTTTATTGCTGCCCCTCTTTGGCACGATTGGGCAAAAACGTTTGTATCGCAATGGAACAACGACGGCACTATTTTCTCCGAACTTAATTTTGGAGGCAATGGAAAAACCGACAACTATGGTTCTCCTGGTTTTTCAGTAGAACAAGGTCATCATATATTAGGAATAGCGGAAATGATGAGCCGAAAGATAGACAACAAAGTGATAGTGGCAGTGGCTTCCTGCCACAGTGTGCCCACTGCATCAGAAGAATATAAAGTAATCAACTGGCTAAGAACTGCAGCCATCATGGCTCGAATAGATTTGCAAAAAAGTGGATTAGTGTATATAGACTCTAGCCAAAAAATGAGGTTGGCATCGTACACTGTAGCTGAAAACATAAATTATACGGGCCACAAAAAACAGCATTCTCAGATGCGTGCAGAATATTCGCTTACCCAGCTGGCAGATGCAGATTGGACATTTACCAATCCCGCTGCCAAAGAAATTGAGGCTTTATTGCAAATACTCGCTCCTGAATTTGGATTTCCAATACAACACAAAAGCAATTATTTTAATTTATTTAGAAATCCTATTCTATGTTTTTTCTCTTCCGAGCGGTTAAGCATGCTCTATGCCAACAAAGGCATAGAAGGTGTAAGGAATGAAATAGCAAAACTGAAAAAATTAGGAAAAATATAAAATCAAACACCTGTCAATTTTATTTGACAGGTGTTGGATTTTGAAGTATTTATTAACAATTATTTCACCACTACCTTTTTCCTTGATTGCTTTTTGCCTGAGTTTAATTCTAATAAATAAACGCCAGCAGCAAGCCCAGTAATTTCTAAGTTGGAATTCATTTCTTCTAGTTTTTCAACTCTAATGGTTTCACCCAGCATATTGATAATTTTCAAATCGCCCGCTGCATTAATAACTTCAACAGTAAAGTTTTGTTGGTAAAATAACTATTGCTCAGATGAATATTTTTGTTAGCTTTGCACATATTCACAAAAAATAAAATGTTATGAAATTAAAAAAATTACTAAAATCCCCAATGCTCAATAATTTTGCCAAAGTAGCAATAGCCTCAGCCTTTATTTTTAATATCAACTTTGATATTAACGCACAAGGTTTTTGTCGCGTTAACTCAAATGTCAGTAACCGTCTGTCTGGTGTTTCAAGTGCATTCTTGAATAACACGAGTCCCGTGACTATTAATATTTTTGCATACACCGTTAAAGATATTAATTGTAGTGGTGGATTGACCGACAATGAAATTACTGCCGCCGTGGATAAGCTCAATGCTGACTTCCTATCTACTAATATCTGCTTTGCATTAATAGGTAAAGAAAATATTTGCAATAGTACATATTACAATAGTAGTGATCCTACCCCTAGTATTTTTTCTTATAAAAAGCACAACAATGCCATAGATTTATATTTTCTTCCTAATAATGGAGCTTACGTTGGGGGGCAAGCAGA
>JAAFID010000213.1 GCA_013297765.1 Cytophagales bacterium
GCTCAACGTTGGGGCAAATTTCCACTGTTGAAATCCTTTCTGAAGTTGCACCTCCATTTTGAAAACCATTTTTCCATCTAAGTCATGGATACTGAACAGCCCAGTACATACAGTGTCGGATGTAAAATCTACACTCAGTATTTCTCCTGTCAAAGGATTAGGATAAAGACTAGCGTTGCTATTTTCTTGACGTACTTCTGAATTTACTTTTCCATTCATCCATATATCTATTCCGTAAGTATTGCCATCGACCGTAATTGAATTAGATGTTTTTATATTTTTTTTATTCACATAATAGGTAGGTTCATAGCTAGTCCTTGCATCACCTTCTGGGGTAGCGAGCAGTTTATATGTTCCTTGGCTAAGATTGGCAAATACAAACGCCCCTTGTAGTATAGATGCACGCTGAATATTAACATAGGCTGTGTCTTGCAACTGAAACAGTGCTATCGTTCCCTCTCTTATGTAAGTGTTGCCTGCATGTACTAGACCCGACAATGAAAATGGTGGTTGATTGCTGTTGGCGTCACTTTCACTTAATCTTAATAAGAATATGTCTTCTTTGCCTTTTGATGAAAGTTTTACAGCCGTTGCTCCTATTTGAAAAGTAGTAGTATCTTCAAATGTACCTGTCACATATAATTTCCCTTGCAATCCTTTACAAATAGCAAAAGGCACTTCATTGTTCACGCCACCCATGGTGTGCAAGGCTTTTAGCTTTCCACTAGACCCATATTTTGCAATAAAAATATCGTTGTTGCCCTTATTTTCAACCATGGTATCTTTTATTCCAAATCCCGAAAAAGAGGGTTTACCAAAAAAACTGCCTGTCAAATAAATATTGCTTTGCTCGTCTGCAACCATTGCATATTGATTATTGGTTGCTGTGTTGGGCAAACGCTGTACATATTTGAAAGTGCCATTGCTGCTATAGCCTGCCAAGAATCCATCTTGGCCATTTTGGCTTTTTAAAATATTGCTGCTACTAAATGATGGGTCAAAGTCCAGCTCTTGCTGAAAATAGCCAGTTATTACGATATCGTTATTTTTATTAATGCATAATTGATATACATGCTCTGTATTAATGTTTCCAATGGTTTTTGCAAATTGAAAATTGCCCAGACTATCGTATTTGGAAAAATAGATGTCACGACTGTAGAAAACACTGCTAAGAATAATATTTTTTGTAGCGGTATTTACATACATATTTCCTTGAAAAACTCCTGCAAAATATAAATTACCAAGTTTGTCAATATCCATGCTTAGCGACTGTACATTAGCATTGGTATTTGGATTAAAGTTTCTAGCCCATAGTGCATCACCACTGGAATTGAATTTCACAAAATACACATCATTTAACCCCCTTGAATAAAGAGCTTCCAACTGATCTGCTTTTCTATTAAACCCTATTTTTTCTGAGAAATAACCGCTGATAAAAATATTTCCTTTAGCGTCGGTTTTAATGTTTTTGCAAATATCGTCGCCGTAATCGCCAAAGGTGCGGGCAAACTGGTACTTGCCTTTAGTATCATATTTTGCCACAAAAAAATCTATGTCTCCTTGGCTATGGTATTGTGCCGAATCTGACGACCGTAAATTAATGGCATTCGTAAAATTGCCGCACAAATACACATTTCCACTGGCATCAACTGTCATGTCTTGCAATACATCGTTATCGGGTCCACCTATGGTTTGGAGGTAAACTAATTCTCCATTGATATTTAGTTTTGCAAAGAAGATATCTTTGCTGCCAAGGCTGGTCGTTTTGTAATCCGTATTTGAAATAGTGTATGTAAAACCTTTCTCAAATACCCCAGCCATATAAATGTTGCCATCGCTGTCGCTCTTCAATATGTTTCCGCTTTCATTTTGCAAGCTGCCCCAGCTCTTGCCCCAATCTATGGTAAGTGTAGAAGCCAATTGTCCATAGGATATTATACTACCAAACAGTATTGATAACACTATTAAAATCTGGCATGCTAGTGCAGATATATAATTAAATTTGGCGATATGTAGCATTTGCTTTTGCATTCTATACTTTAGACTATGGGTAAGGGAAAACGTTCCTTAAAAAAAGTGCATATTTTTTTAGATATTAAAATTCCACCTGAATACCTACTTGTACGGTAAACCTGCTTCGTGTCAAAATGTAAGGCTGATTGGCAGTAGCAATATTGCTTAGATGTGCTGAATACAGCGGTTGCAAACTTATTTTGATACGATGGTAAATTGGATATGAAAGTGCGAAACCGAGGTTGCCACTAAGCGATAATGTTGAAAAATTTTGCTTTGTCAAATCTACTACTTTATATCCCATAGCGGCAGGCACTAAACTGTTTCCATTTGCAGTTACCACCATTGCAGGCACAATACCTGCTACAATTTGTAAGCCTATTTTTTTATCAAAAATTTTGTATTTGATTTGAAATGGAAGGGCTAAAAAAGTGCTTGTATTATTAGCGTCAAATTTTTCAGAAGTTGTTTGGGGGCTGTATTTATTTTGAAGTGTGGTTTCTTCGACATAAAAATAATTTGTATCGTTATTGATTACATTATAGTAAATATCTATTGTATCGGTACGTAAATAAGGTATTGCCTCTACTGTTGTTTTTACTGCATCGAAAGAGAAATTTTCCTTATAATTTTCTATTTGAATCCCTAGCCCAATATCCCATTTTGTAAATTTCCGAAATAGTGAAACTCCAATGTTTGCAGTATAAGTAGTTGCAATCACTTGGTTCAATTTTTCAGAAATACCATTTGAATTTTGGTCATAAAAATTATTTTTAAACCAACCGCCACCTACAGCAAGCTCTCCATACCAGTGCCGTTCTATAATTGCTGCAGGTGCAACATAAATTTTTTTCCTTATCACCAATGGGTCTTTATAGATGACAACCGTGTCGGTGTAATGGTTTGTAGAATCTGCTTTTATTCTTTGCCCCAAAGTATCGGCAATAAAAAAAGTAAAAAATATAGCTAAAAAAATATATTTCATAAAACTTATTTATTTTTTCCTAGCCTTACGTGGTATTAAAGGGATAGAATCGTATTGAATAATGGTATCTTGTTTTACTATATATAAAGTTTTAGTTGGGGTTTCCTCTGCTTTACGCTCTTGCGTTGAGGCTATTTTTGTACTGCTGCTATCGGCACCTTGCAATGCTGCCATTAATTCTTTTTCTATTTTAATTTTCTCCTTTATTACTCCATTGCTTTGAGTATTTTTAGATATTATAGATGGTTTCACTTTTTGGCGAGAAACTTTTTCTACTCTATTGTTTAAAGCATTCGTCGATAAATTAGTATTCTGCAATAGCTGCTGATAGGCCAATTGTTGCCTGTCAATTTTTGCATTCATTGCCAATATTTCTTTTTCAATAGCTTTCTGATTTTTAAAATATTGAATACCTAAACCAACATTAACGACTAAGCTGGTTAAAATAACTGTAGCATAGTAAATATTAAAATGTCTGGGGTGAAAATAAAAAAATTTCTGTAATGATAACTTTATTTGCAAAGCATCAAAAGTACTGTTGGTATTCATGTTTACATCTAAATTATCTAATTTTTGATGCAGCAATTTGCTTAATTTATCTTGCGGATTTTTCATGGCTTAACTCTTTTAGCTTATTGATTTGCTACCAATTCTTCTATTTTTTGCTGAATCATTTTTCTTGCTCTACCTAGTCTAGTGCGGGAAGTAACCTCGTCTATTTGCAGTATTTCGGCAATTTCTTTGTGTTTCATATTTTCCATAAAATACATATTGAATACCATGCGGAAAACACTGGGCAATGTATGAATGGTTTCTAATAATATTGAGGGTTCTATGTCTAAATACTTCTCCCAAGTATCGTCTTCATTATTTTCAATGCGAATAATCTCATCTATGTCACGTTCCTCATTATTATTTCTTAGCTGCTCGTTCCAATTCTTATTTTTCTTATAATGCGTAATTGCAGTATTGATCATGATTCGCTTCAACCAACCTTCCAAAGAACCTTTACCTTCATATCTTTTAAAATTTAAAAACACTTTAACAAATCCATCTTGCATGATATTTTGGGCGTCGTCATGGCTACTGGCATAGCGTAAACAAACCCGCAGCATGGTGGGTGCGAAGTGATGATAAAGATGTTTTTGAGCTACTGAATCTAGCTGGCGACACCCTTGTATAACAAGTTGTTCATTGAGCATAAGTATGTGTTCAAAAAGTAGACTGGCATTCTTAGAAAACGTTCCCTAAAATTTTAATTTATTTTTTCACTCCTCATAAAACTCCATCAACTCTGCAAAGTACATATTGTTCCATCCATCAACTATATCGGTATAGTCTTCGTCGGGAATGTTGGTGTGTCGCAGCTCGGCCGAAGTTCCTTTTTTATGCTCATGAAGAATGATGGTGACAATAGAACTTTCTTGCTGTTCCCCAAAATACCATTCTTGTTCTATTTTTTTGCCCAGTTCAAATGCTAAATTTTTGCCTGTAATGTTGCCCGACCATAGGCTAAATTCTGAACCGACTTCGGTGCTCATTTCAGCAGTTTCGCCTGTCCATAGTTGTATGGTGGCTGCTTTGGTAAGGGCTGCAAAGACCACCTCTGGTTCGGCATTGATGATATAATATTGTTTGTAAGATTTCATAGATTTATTTTTTTGAGTGAGAAATTTAGTATTGAGTTATAGGAATTATTTCTTGACAATTTTATGTTTGAGCATTAGAAAATTAAATTTAATAAAGTATGCCAGAG
>JAAFID010000214.1 GCA_013297765.1 Cytophagales bacterium
TACGAACTAAAAATTGTGAAGTGGCAATCAATACCTCACTGTTCATAGGGGCTGCAAGGGCGGATTGCAGGTATTTTTGTTCCGCTTTTTTTGCTTGGTTTTTGCTTTCCAAAATTTTTGCTTCCCAGTATGGCAGTAGATTTTTTTTGTCTGAATTGAGGAAAATGTTTTTCAATTTTTGCTCTAGTTTAGTCCAGTCTTTAAGGGCTGTGAGCAATTGTAAATGGGTAAAATTCAACATTCCTTTTTCAAAAGTATTTTCTGCAGGAATGTCTTTTATGGTTTTCCATAGTTCATTTGCTGCACTTGTATTTCCATTTTTTAAATACAAATTTATCATTTCAGCCTTTGCTATATTTTGATAAAAAGCAGTATCTATAGTAGCGACAAGGCTACTCAAACTATTTTCATTAACATTATTTTTACGAAAGTGTATCCATTGGTATTTGCGAGCATCGGGCCATGAAGAGATTTGTGTCAAATCATTGGCTTCAAATATCGTCGTAAGATTAACTGCTATAGATGCAATATTTTTGGATTTGCTATTGGCCAGTTGCATTAAATTTTCCTTTGCATCCGGGTATTTATTGGCTTCACAGAGTGCCATACAACAGTTCAATACTGATTCTTGCCCACTAATTTCTATGGTATATTTAAACATTTCATAGGCCTTATTATATGCCTCTTGCTCGTAGTACCATACTGCCAGTATTTTTGCATAGTGGGCGTTGGTAGTCACATTGTACAAGCCTTGCAACATAGCGATACCTTCCTGCTTATTGTTGTTGTAATATTGTTTTAATGCTTTGAGCATTGTAAAGCCATCGCTGTATATTTCATTGCCTTTTTGCTTGGCTACAGAATCGGTGGAATAGGTTTTACTAATTTTATTCAACAATACCTCATTTATCCCTTGGTTCAATAAAAAAGCATATTCTATTGGGGAGATAGAATCCTTTTTTGGTGAGAATGTTTCAGTGCTTTTATAATTTTTATGCAATAGATTTTGAAGTGCAATTTTGTTGGTTTGAAATTTTAAATCAAAACCATTTTCATATTTAGCGGCTATGCTATCGGCTTCTTTCAGCAAATTATCTTTGGATAGTTGATAGGTAAAATTATTGGCAGCAATGGCATTGCTTGACAATTTATCACTGGCCATTTGCAAGTAATAGTAAGTAGAGTCGGGCACATTGGTTTTTGCATATAACAGCCCCAAATTGTTAGCAATGTAGGGGTCTTGAGGGTGTGCCTTGAGCCCGTCTTGCAAGGTAAACATGGCTTGTAGCAACATCTCATTTTTTAAATACCAATTTGCCAAATTGATAAATGCAAAATTTGTAGGATTTTTAACCAAAGTTGCGGCATAAAATTCTTGCTCTTTGTCCTGTTTTTCTTCTAATCCATAGAGCGTCGCCAAGCTATAATTGGACCGTTGATTTTGCCTGTCATAAGCAACGCCTGTAAAATAATATTCTTTAGACAGTAGCGAATCGCCTAGTTTCTGATAGTAGTCGCCCGTCATGTTAAAATACCCAGCCATAGCAAGAAAATAGGGGTACATATTTAGCTTAAAAATAAACGACATCGCAGCAAGACCGCCTGCTGTGTGTACCACAAAAAATGGAAACCGACGAGGCACATACACTATTTCATGTACTGAAATATTTTTGCCAAATAGAAAAGAAAAATTAATCAATACATAGAGAAAAAATAACAGTCCAAAGCAGATATGAGCCAGCAAGATGGCATATTCAAAAGCCTCTACCAATGGGTCGTTGCCAGTAATAAAAGCGTAAGCGATGGTAGAAAGTGAAACAATCGCATAACATAGATACAACAAGGCTCCCAGCGGTGCAAAAGGAATAATACTATTATTTAATACCGCTCGTTTTTGATATCCCCAAATGCCCAAAACTATAGATATTAGTTGCAACAAAAACATGTTAATATACACCAAATCCCAATCGACAATGGTCATTTTTTTCAATAACAGCAGTACTAGATTAGAAAGATAAAGCAGGGAAATAATCACAAAATTGCGTAACCTCGATTTGTCCACGCCACTACGGCTGCCTGCGGTAAGGTTTAGAAACAGCATGACCACCTCAAAACTATTGATGATAATAAATATTACGGTGAGCAAAATAGGAATAGTCATGCCCAAGTTCACGATGGAAAGCAATGGATATACTTCTGATTTTTGAAAATAAATAACGACACCAATACCCGCTGTAAGAGCTGCTATTGCTAATATTTTTGTTCCTAGTAAAGCATTTTTATTGAAAGAAAAAAAGTAATAACTCAATGCCGCATACAACCCAAGAATTACGGCTACAGGATATTTATTCTGCTGACCAAACAATTGAAGCAAATCAAGATTAAGGGTACTAAGTAAAAATATAAACACCAACATACCTACGAAATACCACGTGCGACTAAGGCAGGTAATGATAGCAAGAGCTACAATATAAGCTATGACTGAGAAACCAAAATACACTTGAGCCGCCCACAAATTCACCTTTACCTCTGAGGCCTGAAATAATTCTTTGACAAACATTGTTTCGGCCTCTACCTTAAAAGTATATAACCCCCTATTGAAACTATCAAGGGTCACTGGCAATGCCTCTAGCGAGGTATTGGTTTGCCAAAGTACCACTGCCGAATTGCCCACAAAATAGGCAACTACATAGGCAACTATTGCCAATAAAAACACGACCAATAAAGCCAAATATATTTTTTGATGGCGAGGATTAAATTTATTCCAAAAGAAAAAAGATTTCATAAAATGTGATATTGATTAGGCGTAAAATCAATCGAATGAAGATGGATTAAACAATAAAAAAGAGAACAAGCAGCCATAAAAAATGGTGAATTGCGGGCTAAATTTTAGCATACAACTCACCACTCTTAATTTTATAAATATTAACCCAAAAACTTAGGTACACGAATGTAATCTGAATCTTTTTTGGGAGCATTAAATAAGGCTTCTGCATGGGAAAGGGTAACCTTAGCAACATCTTCACGCAATACATTTACCTCTTCCGACATGTGTATCAAAGGGGCGACATTGGTGGTATCTAGTTCGTTTAGTTTATCCATCCAAGTCAATATTTTGTTAAAATCAGTAAGTAGGCTGGCTTCATCTTTTGCGTCAAATTCTAGCCGTGCAAGGTGGGCTATACCTCTAATCGTTTGTTGGTCTATGTTCATGGGTTTTCTCTGTTGAAAATGGTAAATTATTTTGTCTTAATAGTTCTGCGTTGATGATGTCATACGTTTGTTTTCTCAGGGCATTTACATCGTCGAGGGTAAGGTTTGTCGTGTCTATAGGTTCATGAACCACTACCCTCATTAGGTGTTTAATGGGTGTATAATCGCCATCGTCGGGCAATATTTTCCAGTTGAAAGGAATGGTAACAGGTACTATAGGTACTTTTTTCTCAATGGCAATGCGAAACGCTCCGTCTTTAAAGGGCGTGAGGTAAGGTGTATTGCTATTGGGAATGGTGCCTTCTGGAAATATGGCCAGTCCCCTACCCTTGTCTACCGCCGCCATAGATTGTATGATGGTTTCGTAGCGACTTTTCGGGCTTTTTCTATTTACAGCGATGTATAGATTCCTAAACATGTAGCCAAACATGGGCACCTTCACCAGTGCTGCCTTGCCTATGAATAAAAAGTAGCCGGGCAAGGCATAGCAAAGCGACGGTATGTCGAGAAACGAAGTGTGGTTGGCACAGTAGATGTAATTTTGTTTTCGGTTGGGTTTAAATTTGAAAACAATATCGCAAGGCAAGAAGCAAAAGCCGAATACAGCATGAGCCCATATTTTATTCATAAAGTGACCTGCTGGTTTCCAGCTATCACGCAACGTGAAGAGTACAAAGAAGGGAAAAACCATGAGAAAGAAAACAACAAAACAGGTCCATACCCATACTTTGAAGAATTTTCTTTCAAGCGTCATTTTTGGTTTTAATGTCATCGAATATTAAAGTTCATAAGCATCAAAATTAAGGGAAAGGAATGAGAATTGATACATTTTGAAATTAAATTGACGAAGTGAATCTTTTCAAATATAAATATTGGCGAATGTTTTAAAACTATATTGATAGAAATTCAAAAAGCACCTATTAACATCATAAATTAACAAACAAAAAATATAGATAGTTTGGATTTAAAAAAATGAAGTTTTAAGTTGCGAAGTAATTTTCATATTCACCTAATTTTTAAACACTATAAACATCATGGAACAACTTCGCTCCTCTAGAGAAAAAATTTCAAACAAACAAACAAACAAACAAATAATTTTTTAAATGTTTTTGCAAGCCTAGGGCTAGGTTTATTTTTGCATCAATCAGCGATGGGGCAACAATGGATTAATTCTCCAGTTGTAACTGGGAATATAGTCAATAACAATACTGGCAATGTAGGAATAGGTGCGGCAAATGCTACAGAAAAATTGCACGTTGCAGGTCAGTTTAGACAGGGCGTCAATCTCCTTTATTCTGATGCTGTCAATAGTACACTTAATTTCAATTGTAAACATGTAGGAGGCGAGCCTGGATTTGCTAGGTTTGTAACTGGTCATGCTGGGCAGTTTACTTTCAATGTGGGCGGTACAGGCAATTTAACGTATGCTAATGCGCCAAGTGGCAATGCCACTCCCAATATAAATCTTACAAGTCGATTTGCTATATTAAACAATGGAACGGTAGCCATTGGTGCAGATGCGGGTGG